>CALKAH010000344.1 GCA_937983315.1 uncultured Acholeplasmataceae bacterium
GGCTGCGACAATAGATGTCACCATTTCAGGAAGTGAAGTTCCCACAGCTACAATCGATAAACCAACAAGTGTGGTTGCTTTTGTGAGCGTCATTTCAAAGAAACTTACTAAAACAGAGGTTGCAATCTGTTCTGCACCACGTGTCACCATCCAACCACCCAGTGATACACCGGCAATACCAATGATCAGAATGAATAAAGCTTTCTTGATGTCTAGTTGTGGAATGTCTTCATCGGATACACCATCTTTACTTGTCTTAATCATGAGATAGACATATCCAAAAAATGCGATCATCAAGATTAATGCTTCCCACCATATGATGCGAGTATCAGATTGAAAAAATAACGATAGCAGCAAAATTAATACTGCAGAAAAGATTAAATATGGAAATTCTTTACGATGCATCGTTTGGGATACTTTGACAGGTCTTGCAAGCGCAGTTAATCCCAAAATAAGAGTGATATTGACGATATTTGAGCCAACAACATTCCCCATCGCGATATCAGCGGTTGCACCTGGAGCAACTGTTAAAGACGCAACAAAACTGACAGCAAGTTCAGGCAGTGATGTACCAAAAGCAACCAAAGTTAATCCGATCACAAGTGGTGAAACATGAAAACGTCTTGCGATTGAACTCGAAGATGCGACAAAGAAGTCAGCACCTTTGACTAAAAACACAAATCCAACGATGAGTAAAAGAAAACTAATCACATAATCCATCTTGATCATCCTTTCAAAAATAAAAACCTTCAAGCTAAAAATACTTGAAGGTCTTGTTACAAGCTGGGCTTGAAAATCAACCGGGCTATTGCCGTCTTGACGATTGATTTATGGGAAACTACTCCCCTTCGCATTTCATTGTAGCATACAAAAAATGTAAAAACAAGTCATCTATACCCAATGATGAAACAAAAAGCACCTCATGATGAGGTGCTTAAGTTGTGTGTGTTATTTTACAGAGTCGCCAGCAAATGCGAAAAGTTTAGCGAGAACTGCGTAATAACCTGTTGTCGTAATGGTTACACCAGCGATAACAGTTTCAGATGCTGTTGCACTCCAACCATTTTCAATGATGTCAGCAGTAATCATATCTGCTTGTTCAAACCATTCATACTTGTTATTAGCACGTAACCAAGCAATGTAATCAGCTTCAGTGGTTGTACCAGATGCATTCTTATGCATACCATAGTTATAACCTAATTGTTGTTTCGTTTGAGTCTTCCATACGAATGTACCTTCAGTAGCACTCTTGGTTGCTTGAAGAACGTCGAGTTTTAAGGTTTCAATCGCACCTTTATCAGTTAAGGTCATTTCAACACTGTATAGATCAGTACCGGAACAATGAACAGCAACAAATTTACCAGCTTTCGCATTTTCTAGTGCTTGAAGAGCTGCTACACTGTATGCATCCTTAATAGAAACACCAGTAATATTGTCAATTGCATTCGTTTCAGCATTCTTAGTCATAGCTTCTACGCCATTTTCTAACCAGAAAGCTTCAATCGCTGCAGCTTGTTCATACCATTCTTTACCAATTTCAGAAGAAGGCTTCATACCATAGTCGTCACCAAGTTCTTTCTTGGTCTTCGCATTCCATGCGAATGTATAGTTTGGAGCTTCAGTTGTACCTGTGTTGGTTCTTGTACCTTGGCGGACATCAATGTTGTATTCAACAATTTCGCCATCTTCGATGGTTACTGTTACATAAGTAACTTGAGGTGCGTTACGGCTAACACTCACTTCATAACCTAAGAATACGCCGTCAACGGGATATTCTCTTTCCTTACATGCTACTAAGCTGAGAGCAAGCAAGGCAACAAAAAAGAATGCAATCAATTTCTTCATTATTAAATTCCTCCTATGAATTGTTTCATTACGCATTCATTATACTATAATAGTCAAGCAATTTGCAATCTCATTTTGAATGAAAAATGATAAAAACGTTTACGTAGTTTAGAAAATATGTTTTGTTAATAATTAAGAAAAAATATGCTTTTTTTAAGGTGGATTTATGATACAATAATAAAGCGGAAAGGTAAGTGTAACATGAAGAAATCTGTTCTTAATGAACGTCAAAAGAAAATCAGAAATTTCTCCATCATCGCGCATATTGACCATGGCAAGTCTACCCTTGCTGACCGGTTACTTCAAGCGACAAATACGGTCAGTGATCGTGAGATGAAAGAACAACTTCTCGACTCAATGGATCTTGAGAGAGAACGAGGAATAACGATTAAACTCAACGCTGTTGAGATGTTTTACCAAGCGAAAAACGGCGAACAATATATCATGCATTTAATCGATACTCCAGGTCACGTCGACTTTACATACGAAGTATCACGCTAGATCGGAAGAGCACAAGTCTGAACTCCAGTAACCGAATACGCACTCGTATGCAGTCTTCTGCTTGAAAAAA
>CALKAH010000345.1 GCA_937983315.1 uncultured Acholeplasmataceae bacterium
ACCACCGAGATCTACACTCTTTCCCTACACGACGCTCTTCCGATCTAGGGCGTTGTTAATAATGCGTCTTGATACCACCCAATAAATGGATACTGACGCTCTGGTTCAGGTAATACCGGAATTGTATGATAAGCACATGTCACGGTTAAATAGACTTCATCACCAATCATTAACGTGACATCATAGAGTTTAGGTGTATACCCTGCATAAAGGATGTCATCACTTGAAAAGGGGAGTTGATCATAAGGAATGGTTTGTTCTTGATCATAAAACCAACCCACAAATGTATAACCTTCGCGATCAGATAGGGTTGGTAATGTCGGAACAAGATCATGAATCACTTCGAAGATCGAATAGATCTCATCCCCATTCATCAGCGTAAGTTGATAATGAAGTGGTTCATATTTGGCATAAAGTGTCATGGATTGACTTGCAAGATCGACACCTATTTGAAACGGTTGTGTGAAGAGTGCATCAAGATACCACCCGATAAAGGTATAACCAACTTTTGTTGGTGATTCCACATCAAACGTATAACCTTTCACAACTTCTATCGGGCTGATGGCTGTTCCACCACTGGTTTCAAAAAGAATGGTCACAAATTCAACATCGAGTGCATGTGCTGCTTGAACGACACCAAAACCATAATAAACATCATAACCAATCGTTCCACGATCAAGTGTTGTTGATAAAAGCTGTGCAACACGTTGTTCATCGGTTAACTGGGTGAAATAGTCATGCATGAGTGCAAGTACTCCTGTCACTTGAGGTGCTGCAAACGATGTACCTGAACCGATCGAATAACCGTTATTGAGTGCTGTTGAAACAATCTGTGCACCAGGTGCAGTCAGATCAACAGCATCATTATAATTTGAAAATGAGGATATCGTGAGTGTTTCATCGATTGAGCCTACACTGACAACACCGGGATAAGATGCGGGATAATATTTCGTAGATACACCATCATTACCACTCGCACCGACAATAATAATGCCTGCATGTTGTGCTTCTGTCACAGCGTTTTTGACAATCGTATTTTGAGTGGTTGAACCTAAACTCAAGTTAATGATATCAGCACCTTGTTCACGTGCATAATGAATGCCTTCAGCAATCACAGAATCACTGAATTCTTTTGATTCATCTTCTGGTGTCGATAGATTATCGGCATTATTGGCTTTAATGATGAGTAGTGAACTCTCAGAAACTATCCCAGCAATGCCTTTATTGTTATTTTTATTCGCTGCAATAATCCCTGCCACCATCGTTCCATGACCATTATCATCTTCGATGTGATCGAGTGATGTTGTACTTGTTTCTTTTGTTCGAGCATTATATGAATTGGGTAAAATGCGCCCTGTAAACTCTTCATGATCGGTATCGATTCCTGTATCGATAATCGCAATAACAACTGATGCTGATCCATCTGCAAGTAACCATGCTTCAGGAACTTTCATCATTGAGAGTGCGTATTGATCAGAAACATAAGGATCATTCGTGATGGGTATGATTCGTCCCATCGGATAAGATCGGAAGAGCACACGTCTGAACTCCAGTCACCGAATACGATCT
>CALKAH010000346.1 GCA_937983315.1 uncultured Acholeplasmataceae bacterium
AGATCGTATTCGGTGACTGGAGTTCAGACGTGTGCTCTTCCGATCTTCTTTTATCAGAAAAATCACGGAACATTTCGATCATTTTTGGAACGGATCGATAAACGGATGTATCAGGATAAACAATTAACAAAATCGAATAAAAATGACGAATAGATGGGCAAAATGCTCATCTTTTTCTTATTTATGAACTTATTTAGAATGTATGATAACATTGTTTGACTATCGGTTGAAAATCCATATAATGAGGGTGAATTCAAACGATGAAGAGGTTTTGTAGATGACATGGTTTGTTAAGAAAAACGCTGGTGAAAAGACGGTTTTATCACAACTAAAAAAAGGACAACGTGCGAAAGTTGTTCAATTGAACACACTTGATCCTTCGCTAAGAAGACGTCTTTTAGACATGGGGATCACTGAAGGTGTACAAGTTAAAATTAAGAAGATTGCACCACTGGGTGATCCAATTGATATTGAACTTCGCGGTTATGAGTTATGTTTAAGAAAAAAGGATATGGACCAGATTGATGTCGAGGTGATGTCATGAGGATCGCCCTTGTAGGTAATCAAAACTCGGGAAAGACAACCCTTTTTAATTTATTGACAGGCTCAAATCAAAAGGTAGGTAACTGGCCAGGTGTGACGATTGAACGTAAAATTGGAATCATCCGAGGAACCGATTACGAAATTGTCGATCTACCGGGTATTTATTCGCTTTCTCCTTATAGCATAGAAGAAAACATCTCCAGACGCTTTTTGTTTGAAGAGCAGGTTGATGTGATCTTAAATATTATTGATGCGACTTCAATCGAAAGAAGTCTTTATTTAACCACACAACTCTTGGAATTAAAGATTCCTGTTGTCATCGCACTCAATATGATGGATATCGCTGATAAGCGTGGCATCAAATTTGATATTGAGACATTAGAAAGACGATTAGACACGACCATTTTACCGATTTCTGCATTGAAGAAAACGAACGTCTTTAACTTGATTCAGACCATCAAACAAAAAGATTATCGCAGTAATCACTATCAACATATCTATGATCACGAATTAGAATCAACAATCACTGAGCTAGAACCTATCGTGGATACCAAGCATTCACGGTTTTTAGCGGTCAAATTGATTGAAAAAGATCATCTGTTCTCATCCTATCAAACACCTATTGTCAATCACTTGATCAGTGAATTAGAGAAGAAATATCATCGCGATATGGAACAAGTCATCGCTGATGAACGATATCGTTATATTGAGATGATCAGAGATGAAGCGGTCATCGCAAAAAAAGATATGATGACAGCAACCGACAAATTAGATAACATTTTTTTAAATCGCTATCTTGCAATTCCCATCTTTATCATGATTATGTTTGGTATTTACTACTTAGCCGCAGGACCTGTTGGCAGTTGGACGGTTGAACTTGTTGATGGTTTAGTTGGAAAAATCAGTGATAGCATGAACGTTTTCTTAGCATCAGTCAATGCATCCCCATGGGCGATCTCACTCGTCGTTGATGGGATGATTGCAGGTGTTGGAGCCATCTTTAATTTCTTACCTCAACTGATCATTTTATTTATTTTAATCTCACTTCTTGAAACAACAGGCTACATGGCACGCATCGCATTTTTCTTGGACCGAATCTTTGTTAAAGTGGGTTTATCGGGTAAATCACTGATTCCATTCATCGTGGGTTCGGGTTGTAGTGTACCAGCGATCATGACCGCACGAACGATCAATGATGAAAACGAGAAAAAAATGACGATCATGCTGACGCCATTCATTCCTTGTAGTGCGAAACTTCCCATTATTACACTATTTGCTGGTTATTTCTTTGGTGATCAATCCGGATTGGTTTCTGCATCCCTTTATTTTCTCGCGATTTTCATTATTTTATTATCCGCTTATGTGATGAAGAATATCTTATTCAAAGGTCAAACATCAAGTTTTATACTTGAACTACCCGAGTATAAACTTCCTAGCTTACGTTATTTATGGTTTGATGTTTCCGGTAAAGCACTTGCCTTCATTGAACGTGCTGGATCCGTGATTTTACTCGCTTCGATGGTGGTATGGTTTTTAATCTCATTTAACTTTCGGATGCAGTATGGAATTGATGTCAATCAATCAATTCTAGCAGGTCTCGGACGGTTGATTTCATGGATTTTCTATCCGATGCTTGGTGAGATGTCATGGGCAGCAAGTATATCAGCCATTCAAGGTTTAGTCGCGAAAGAACAAGTTGTAGGATCGATGGCGATAATTGCAGGATTTGGGTCTGATATCAGTGAAGGACGATTAATCTTTAACTCAGGGATCTTTGGCTTCTTTACGGCATCTTCCGCCTATGCATTCATGGTATTTAATCTCTTTTCTGCACCATGTTTTGGTGCGATTGGTGCGATGAGACAAGAACTTGGAACAACCAAAAGAATGTGGAAAGCTGTCCTTTTCCAGACAGGTATCGCATGGGTTCTTGCAGTTCTTGTGTTCCAAATTGGACGATTGATTGAGGTGATGTTATGACGCTCGCTGATGGCATTATTTTAGTGATTGTTGCAGGAATTGTAGGTCTTGTTTTATGGAATATGCTTCGTAAAAAAGATGAAGGTGTTTGTACCAAATGTTCCTATGCTAAGACATGTAATAAAGATGAATGTTTACCTCAAAAAAAG
>CALKAH010000347.1 GCA_937983315.1 uncultured Acholeplasmataceae bacterium
CCACCGAGATCTACACTCTTTCCCTACACGACGCTCTTCCGATCTACTTAGAAAATGATCTACTTTGTTTCCTTTGGGGCAAACAATAATTACATCATGTTCTTCACTGATTACTTTTTCTATCAGTTCTCTCCTAAATAGATACAGAGTGATATCTTTATTAGCAACAAACATCACTTTCATTTTAATACTTCACCATTCTTCTTTTTTTCTAATGTTCCAGTACCACCTTCTACAACACCTTCAGATTTGAAGATGCTAATGATGGTACCAAAGAAAATCTTAATATCTAACCAAAGACTAATGTGATTAAAATAATATCCATCAAGTTTAGCTTTTTCTGGAATGGGTAATTCATCTCGTCCATTGATTTGTGCGTAACCTGTTAACCCTGGATATAACTTATGAACATCGTATTTATCTCTTTCATCCATCAAATCGTATTGATTCCATAATGCTGGTCTGGGACCGATGATTGACATATCACCTTTAAGAATGTTAATGATTTGAGGAAGTTCATCCAGGCTTGTTTTGCGTAAGAATTTTCCCATCGTTGTAATCCATTTTTCAGGATTTTCTAACATATGTGTAGGAGTATCTTTGGGTGTATCAATACGCATCGTTCTAAACTTAAGGATATAAAAATGCTTTTTAAATCTTCCGATTCGTTTCTGCTTAAATAAAATGGGACCTTTCGAATCGATTTTAACAAGGATCATCAACAAAAGAAATAATGGTGATAAGATGATGAGTCCTAATAAAGCGAGTATAAAGTCATAAAATCGTTTAAATTTCAAATAAAACATGTGAGTTCGCCATTGATCAGTTATCAAAGAAATTAATGATTTTTTCTTGTGGGTAGTGAATACTTACTAAGTGAGCATTGATTTTTTCATGATGCTTATAGCTTGAAACCAAGATGCCATCGTGTTCAAACGAGTTGATTTGGTTCATCTGAATGATGGGAGAATTGATGAGGATTTGTCCGATTTTATTTGGATCATCATCAATCACTGCTAAAACCTCTAAAGGTAGCGTGTTATCGTCATTCATGACCCTTAACATAATCTCTGCAACTTCACCAGCACCATATAGTAAAATCTTTTTAAATCCTTTATCAATGATTTGATTCAGGAATTTTGTGATGTTATCTTTTGCTGACAGGTAGATATCATGAGACGATTTTAAGTACCAGATATTGAGAAGTTTTCTTCGTTCTTCTCCTTTTTTGGTAATCAGGTATTCGACTGATTTTGTCGAATGTTTCTTTCTTTTAATCAGTTTATCTTTTTCGTACTCATCTAAATATGAATTCACCATGGAAACAGCAATCCCGATTTCTTGACTGATTTCACGCTGCGTCACATGGGCATTTTTTTCAATCATATCTAAAATCATGTACTCTTTATATAAAACCGTAGGTTTGAAGAATGTGTTCTCGCTCAACGTAAATACCTTCTTTTGTTCGATTATTGAATGATTATATTCTACATCATCATATGATGATATACAAGAGAAAAAGCACATTTTGTTTAGAAATCGAACATCTCTTTCAAAAGCACTTCTTAAACAGATGAAAATCGCTTCACAAACAGGAAAAACTGGCACTTCTATCTCAAGTGTGCCAGTTGTTTTTTTGCATAAGATCGGAAGAGCACACGTCTGAACTCCAGTCACCGAATACGATC
>CALKAH010000348.1 GCA_937983315.1 uncultured Acholeplasmataceae bacterium
GACCACCGAGATCTACACTCTTTCCCTACACGACGCTCTTCCGATCTACTCGATATCCTTAACGCGGATCATTCGGGTGGGATTAGCACCTCTCCAAGATGAATTCATTGAGGATTATGGCATGACTCCCATCAACTCATGCTCGCTTCACATAAAGGTCTCAATTACTACTTCTTTTCAACGATTTTGATTAACGACGATTATTGGCGATAATCGCTAAGAAACGTAAGAGTTCAATATAAATCCATACGATGGTGACCATTAAACCAACGGCAACCATCCATTCGTATGAACGGTCCATGCCACCTTCAACGATCATTTCTGCACGATCGAAATCGAGGGTTAACATGAGGGCTCCAAAGATAATGAAGATACCACTGATGAGAAGAACAAATGGTTCAGAAAGTGATATACCTACACCAAGGAGTTGTAGGATAAAACCTAACACAATAAAGAGTAAAATACCAAGTAAGACAGAATACATAATCCGTCTAAATCGTGGGGTTACACGAATCGTTCTTGAGCTATAAAGGAATAGCATGACGGTAAAGATTGCTGCTGTTGCAATCACAGCTGCAAGTGCAACACCGGGTGCATACGCATCAAACATGACGGTAATCAGTCCTAAGAAGATGCCTTCAGAAAGTGCATAGATCAATGCAAATGGAGCTGCAAGACGAACACTACGCGAGGAAACAATCACGGAGATAAATCCTAAAATCCCTGATCCTACAAGGATAGGAAGAACACTTTCAACAGGTAATAATCCGTTTGCAATCGCATAGAGGAATAAGAAACCACTTAAAACGGCAGAACCTAACAAAAGTCCTGTCTTGAACATGATACCACGGTAACTTGCTGTTTCACTGCCTACATACGCTTCGCTACGTTCAAGTGTGCGGAAGACTGGATTGGATGTACGCATCATCATCAACTCCTTTTACGTTTCTATTATATAATAGCGGTTCATTAAAGTGCAAATAATCCCGCATCAATCACATTATTTTCCGATTTTAAATCCTTAAATGCACCAAATGTTTCAAGTTTTTCAAAGACTGTCTTATTGATGCGTGTTCTTTCTTTGACATCGTCACGTGACGTAAATGCCTTTTCACTTCGTTTTTGAACGATATCATACGCCACGGCATCACCAAGGCCATCAATGGCTCTAAAAGGCATACGGAGTCCTTTTTCTTCCATCTTAAAGGTAGTTGCATCCGATAGATTGATATCTACTGGAAGGAAAGAAAAACCACGTTTTGTCATTTCTAGCGCCACACCTAGGGTCACGATCAAGTTTTCATCTTTGACTTTAAGGTTAAAGGTATCATTGAGTGTCACTAGCTTGTTTCTGATGGCATTTGCACCAGCTACCATGACTTCATAATCGAATTGATCGACACGCTTACTAAAGAATCCTGAATAGAATAATAGTGGTTTATAGACTTTAAACCATGCGATACGCATCGCCATGATCACATAAGCTGTCGCGTGTGCTTTGGGGAACATATACTTGATTTGACTTGCTGACCAAATGTACCATTCAGGCACTTTGTTTTTACGCATCTCTTGTTCATAGTTAAGCCATGTTGCTTTATCTTTCGAGGGTTTACCTTTTCTTACAAATTCCATGATTTCAAATGCACGGAGTGGCTCTAGGCCAAATGCTTGGAGTTGAACCATGATATCATCACGACAACCGATGATATCATCAAAAGGAATTTTTCCATGTTCGGTTTTCCCTGTAACAAGCGATTGCGCATTTTTAAGCCAAACGTCTGTTCCGTGAGATAATCCTGATATTTTGACAAGACCTGCAAATGTTTTAGGTTTGGTATCGATCAGCATTTGACGTGTAAATGGGGTTCCAAACTCAGGGATTGCATAGGATGCAACTTCACTCATGATTTCATGTTCTTTGACATTGATCACTGATGTACCTGAAAAGAGTTCATAAACTTTGGGATCATCTAGGGGAATATCTTGAGCACGTTTAAAGGGAAATTCATCTTGATGTTCACTCACATAATCCATCAAGAATTTAATCATGGTTGGATCATCATGTCCAAGGATATCGAGTTTTAAGAGATTGGATTCAAAAGAGTGATAGTCGAAATGGGTTGTCTTCCATTCAGCATTCACATCATCTGCAGGATACTGAATCGGTGTAACATCAAAGATGGTTCTTGATTTAGGAACCACAACAATGCCACCAGGATGTTGTCCTGTTGAACGTTTCACACCTTCTATTTTGCTTGCTAAACGTTCGATTTGAGCATTTCTTACTTGGATATTCTTATCTTCAAGATAACCTTTGACATAACCGTATGCGTTTCTTTCAGCAACCGTTTGAATCGTTCCCGCACGGAACGTGTGATCTTCACCGATCAGTTCTCTGACATACGCATGAGCGGTTGCTTGATAGTCTCCTGAGAAATTTAGATCGATATCAGGCACTTTATCACCATCAAAGCCTAAGAAGGTTTCAAAGGGAATATCATGGCCATCTTTGTAGAGAGGTTGCCCGCAAATTGGACATTTTTTTGTTGGTAAATCGTAACCAGATTGGATTCCTTTCATGAAGGGTTGAAACGCTTTTTGTTCAGGGGTTAATCCATAATGAAGAACTTCTTCATCGGTCAGATGAAAGACAGTGAAGTCACCATGAGGACATCTATAATGTGGTTTCAGTGGATTGACTTCTGTGATATCAAGAAGGGTAGCCACCAATGAGGATCCAACCGATCCACGTGAACCAACCAAGTATCCATCATCGAGTGATTTTTTCACAAGGAGATGCGAGACATAATAGTTTGGAGCAAAATCATTATCAATAATGTTTTTAAGTTCGCGTTGCACACGATCTTGGACAAGAGGGTGAGGTGTCGAACCATAAAGGAACTGCATCTTATCATAGACTAAGCGTTTGACTTCATCAGCAATACTATCAATCCCTAAAAGATCCTTAAAGGCATCATCCGGTAATGAATAGAGTTGTTTTGGGAATGCTTGAATCTTATCGATCACACTGTTTAATTCATGGGTATTTTTAACGACAATTTCATAGGCTAAGTCCTTGCCTAAAAACGCCATGGATTTAAGCATTTCATCGGTCGTTAAGAAATACTGTTCTGGCATCGTATTATAGCGTGCAAGATCATGAATACCTCCACCTACCAGAGGTGTTCTGATGTAGATTTCACGGTAAAGAACATCCTTCTTTTCGAGATAATGAACATCACCGGATGCGATGACTATCTTTTTCTGTTCTTTGGCAAAACGAACGATTTTGGCAATAATCGCTTCGATGATTTCATCCGCGTGAGCCCCTAAATCTTCTTTTAAATGCTTATACGCCTGAGGAGGTTGAACTTCAATGTAATCATAATAGGCAATCGCTTCTTTAAGTGCTTCATCGGATGCATTTTTGGCAGCTTCAAAGACATCACCATTGGCACATCCACTTCCAATCAGTAAGCCTTCACGATATTTTTCTAAAACCGATTTTAATGTACGTGGACCACCATAAAAATGAGTGGTGAGCGCATCGCTGATCAATTTGAATAAATTCTTATAACCACTTTGGGTTTGCGTTAAAACCATCACATGATAAGGCATGATATGCTTCCACGATTCTTTTTCATCGATGGATTCATTAATTTGTTGATAGGTTTTTATGCCCTTGGATAAGAGTTCATTCATCATGAGTAACCATATTTGTGCGGTGACATACGCATCATCTTCAGCACGGTGATGGGATTCTTGTTTGACTTTAAAGAATTTAGCAAGAGCTTTTAAGTTATAACGTTTCAAATCTTGATTGTAAAAATAGCGGGCGCAATTTAAAGTATCAATGATCATGTCATGATCAAATGATAGACCTAAACGAAGGGCATTTTCCTTGATATGTCCACTATCAAAAATCGCATTATGTGCAACTAAAATCGTCCCTTCAATGAATGCTAAAAAACGAGGTAGTTCATCTTCAATCGAAGGTGCTTGTTCGAGCATGTCATCGGTGATATTGGTAAACTCAGTCGTAAAGTGAGATAACGTTTCACCAGGGTTGATGAAGGATTGATAGCGTTCGCTAATAGCTCCACCAGTAATCTTGACCGCAGCAATTTCAATGATTTTATCTCGTGTTGCTGATAAACCGGTGGTTTCTATATCAAAGACGACATAGGTCGCATCTTTTAACAACATATCTTGTTTTGATGGAGTTGTGATTTTAAAATCGGTGTCATCGACAAAATCGAGTTCAACACCATAAATCGGTTTTATATCTTTTCCTTTCGTGGCTTTGTAAATATCAGGATACGCATACAAACCATTATGATCGGTGAATGCAATCGCTTCATGTCCCCATTTGATCGCTTGATCAATGTATTCACTGACATCCGTGACAGCATCCATGTTGGACATTTTCGTATGAATATGAAACTCGATCCGTTTTTCTTTGGCACGATCCATACGTTCTTCTTTTTTATTTTTTTCAATGAAGTGAATCGCATCAGCAAAAAGAACGACATCCTTTTGGAAGGTATCAAAATTGGCGCGTCCTTCAACTTGGATAAAATCGCCATCATGAAGGGAATCTGCGAGTTCACGATCTTTATCAAACTTGATGAAACGTTTGATGTAGATGGCATCTTCGTCATCGCCTAAGACAAAGGTTAATAATTGCGTGGTTGATAGTTGTTTGACTTCTAGTTTTGAGATGATGCCTTCGATTAAAAAGACAACATCACCTTTTTCGTTTTTGTATTGATCGAGATGATATTGATCAATTGGAATTTCTTTGATGGGTACAGCAAGGGCTGATGATTTCTTCGAAAATGTTTTACGCGCACTCTGCTGACGATTAGCTTGTTTGGCATAAACCACTTTTTGTTCCATGACTTTTTCTTGTTCGACGATGGATGATTCTATCATTTTCGATACTGGTGTTAAACTGACGATGATTTCATGTTGAATGCTCACATCGAATCCAAAACGTCGAAAAACATCCTGAATATCTTGGAAATACTCAATGACATAGGTACTGTCTTGATCGATCTCAACAATAAATGTATGTTTTTCATAACGTGTTTTAAAGTTCTTTAACACTAAAAAACGTGCTTTTTCTTTGGATAATTCCAAGATGGCATAATCATAAAATGCCATCGCAACCTGATCAAATTTCTGATCAGAGAGATAACTGATACCAATTTCGACATCTTGGAGGATACGAGGCACATAAAAATAGCTTTTCATCTGTTGAATGAACGGGATCAACACTTCAGGATCGACGACTTCGTTTAACGTAATATCAAAATGCCATGTTTTTTGAACCGTGTCTATATTGACACAATTTAACGTGGCTTGATTGAGGATAGGATCTTGAAATTTGGATTGTTCGAGGAATAACTGAAATTTGTCTTTTTTCATGAGATTACCCCTGGGTCAACGATTTTAATGGAGCGATACGCCCAAAAATGCCAAACATAAAGCAGTGGAATGATTAAATATTCAATCCAAAATGATCCAAATAAAATGGCTAAAAGTTCAACAATCACATATAAGGTTGTCAAGTAGATGGAAAGTTTGAGACGCATGCCAAATGGAATCGGTAATTGGCGGGTAAAAATCGACATAAACAAGGTCATTAAAATCGCATAAAACGCATAATCAAAGAGGCCTGTAAAATAGGCAACAAAGATTTCAGCTGTCGTGAAAAGTCCAAGTTCATCATGAAAATCTTTGATCGCTGAAGCGAGTAAACGAACATTGGCAACACTACCATCAGAAAAATCATGCTGCTCTAATCCAAGCGAGGTATAGGATGCGCGATTGATTTCCATATTGGCGACATAAAGTGCCATATCTTGAGGTAAAAAGGCAATATAGATTTTATTTTGATCCGCGGTGAAATCACCTACGACAAGATTGAAATAATCAAAGGTTGCAATCGATGTTTGTGTTGTGATGAGTGTACCATCAACAATCGCTGTATCTTCTAAGACCAAATCTTGTGAGATTGCACTGACCATACGCTCATAACGATCAAGGGCCATACCTGGTGAAATGAGGGATTTCATCCATGCCGGTATCATCAAAATCATTGGAATTAATAAGAGATAAAGGATGACCCGCGGCCACTTATCCTTCATAAAAAAAACTGCTAAGGGAGGTTTTGTTAAACTTGTTGTTAGTCTCTTGAACATGCCTTCAACTCCTTAAATGTTATTATAACATAATAAACGTTCATATGATAAAATGATTGTGGTGAAACTATGAATTTAATGAATCATGAAAAACATTACAATACCTTACATAACTACTATCTCAAGACCTATCAAAAGAAGGTTTTTAAGATTGCACTCAATGGTGGATTTACCTGTCCTAATATCGATGGTACGGTTGCAACAGGAGGTTGCACCTTCTGTTCATACATGGGAAGTGGTGATTTTGCGGGAAATAAACTTGAACCTCTTTCCATTCAATTTGAGAAAATCAAAAAGATGATGCATCAAAAATGGGAAGAAGGTTTGTATGTTGTTTATTTTCAAGCAAACACCAACACACATGCCCCTTTAGAACGACTAAAGAGTCTTTATGAAGAAGCGATCACGCTTGATCCAAACATTGTCATGCTCTCTATTGGAACAAGACCCGATGTTTTACCTGATGATGTTGTGGAATACTTAGGTGAATTAAATACCCGAATACCCGTTCAAATTGAATTAGGTCTTCAGACCATTCATCAAACAACATCCGAGCTAATCAATCGTGCCCATGATCTTGCCTGTTTTGATGATGCGGTAAAAAGACTTAGAAAACACAAGATTGATGTCGTGGTTCATATCATCAATGGACTTCCCTTTGAAACCAAAGAGATGATGATTGAAACCGTGAAACACCTCAATACGCTTGATATTCAAGGGATTAAAATTCATATGCTTCATCTCATGGAAAAGACAAAAATGGGATACCAATATAAGAAAAATCCATGGAAATTGATGACACTTGAGGAATATGTCGATGTGACCGTTGAACAAATCGGATGGTTAAGAAAAGATATTATCATTCATCGGCTAACAGGAGACGCTCCTTCTTCGATGTTGATAGCACCTGATTGGACAAAGAAAAAGTTTGTTGTCACCAACGAAATCGACAAAAAAATGCGCCGTATGAATTTATGGCAAGGTGATTACGATGAAAATGAACGTCTTACTTGAACAAGCTCATGCATTACTGACTCCCCTGATCACCAAAGAGGATGTCATCTGTGATATGACCATGGGGAATGGTCATGATACACTCTTTTTATCATCACTCGCAAAAGAAGTTTATGCATTCGATATTCAACAAGAAGCACTCGATCA
Source organism: uncultured Acholeplasmataceae bacterium (assembly GCA_937983315.1). GTDB lineage: Bacteria > Bacillota_I > Bacilli_A > Acholeplasmatales > Acholeplasmataceae > Peloplasma. Next base: position 7,368 of record CALKAH010000348.1, read on the forward strand.
TACATTAGAAAAGGTGCGTGGATTATCCCATGTGCATCTGATTAAGGATAGTCACGAAAATGTCTTAAACTATGTCCAAAATTTCAGAGGTGCGATCTTCAATCTCGGATATCTTCCAACAGGAAATCCAATGATCACAACACGCACAGAGACTACGTTAAAAACGCTCAATCTTCTTATTCACCACATGAAAAAAGATGATTTCATTCAGATCGTCATTTATCCAGGACATCCTGAAGGTGAAAAAGAAAGCCAAGCGATTGACGCATGGATTCAGGGCTTATCAGCCCATCATTTTCAGATCACAGTCACGCATTTTCTTCATGAATCAGCAAAACCACCCTATCTCTACATGATCTATAAAGCAAAAGACGAAAGCTAATGACTTCCGTCTTTTTTTCTTTCCCATAAGGGGGAATTATGGGCGATTCTTTTGCCAGTTTTCAATACGTTCTCTGATTTCATCACGCTGTTGTCTGCGTTCTTCAATCACTTCTTGTGCATGACCTGCATGAACTTCATGACGATGCTCAAACATTTCACGAATTTGAGCACGAAGTTGTTCTGTTTCAACAAGATACGCTTCACGAAGTGAAGTCACAGCTGCATGGAATTCTTCACGAATGGATTCAAGTGAAGATAGTAATGCTTGGATTTCACCTTCGACAACTAAGATATCGGCTTCAATCGCTGCGATTTCAGCTTCGATGGCTGCTTTATTTTCTTCAAGAGCTTCTGTTAATTCAGCTTGTTTTGCTAAAAGGTTAGCTTGAAGAGTTTCGAGTTCAGCTTCTTTAGCTGCGATATCGATTCTGATTTCTTCCATTTGAGGATAATAGGTATCATAGAGTGCTTGACGAGCAGTGAGGAATTCTTCTCTTAAAGCTTGGGCAACAACTCTCATTTCTTGTCTTGCTTCCTTCAAGATCGCTTGAAGTTCTTGAACAGTCATTAATAATGCATCTTCTAAGAGAAGTTCATCACTTGCGATTACTGCTTTTTGTGCAAGGAATAAGAAACCTGGTGTGACACCGTAACTTTCTGCTTCCGCTAAAAATTCTGGTGTAAATCCTTTATCTTCTGCACGACCCATCATCATACGATCTTTGAACGCGTTATTGATATGTTCTTTAGCACGTTCTCTGATTCGATCGCCAATTTCAGTGTTTTTAGCAATTGAGGAGACTTGAACAAATGTTTCTTCTGCATCAACATCGATATAGCCAAGTTCAATCGCTGTTTCGATAATTAAATCCATGGCATCATCAAGTTGCATTCCGATTAAATCGAGTTCAGCAAGTAAGATTTCACCATCTTCGTTTAGTGGATTTGCATAAACCACTTTTTCTCTGGGTGTTACAATCAACTCGATTGAAGGGTTAATATCGAGTGTTAAATACGTATCCTCTTGAGCATTCGAGGATGTTGCACATGATGCAAGGAATACAACTGCACCAAGTAAGATCACAAAACTAAAGATCCATTTCATTGATTTCATAGGTTTGAAACCTCCTTTTCACTTAATATACTGTATTGATGTCATTTTTATTGGTGTTTTTTTTATTAAATCATCCCCATCGGATTCATTCCTCGACCTGTGATCACACGACCACGGGTGATCGTAAAGGGAACGCGTCCTTCTGGTTTGATGACAATCGAATAAATCGTTGAACTTGGAAGTTGTAAAAGACGAATCGCGATGTCACCTTCTTCAAGTTCACCATCAAAATCAATTGCGTAATGAATCGAGATGATGCGTTGGTTATCTTCAGTGAGGATACGGAATGTATAGGTACCTGTCGATTCACCTTCGATAAAGGATAGGGTTGCTACGCGTGTATCATCTTCCATGGCTAATGTGATGGTTACCTTTTCAATGGAGATATTGTTTTGTATGAGCTCAACTTCAAACGTATATCGATCGTCTTCTTCATGATAATTAAGGATGACATAATTGAATTCATCTTTTTGAGCACGCATCAAGAGTCCCTTTTGACCGACGATGCCTTCAGCTTCCATTTCATATTCTCTTTCACCAATACGTATCTGTCCTTGAATCATAAAGGCTTTGGTTGTCTGATTGATGGTTTGATTATACTGAATTTCGTAATCATCTTCTTCATTCATGAGATCACGTGTACGGAAACGCATGCGTCTTGCATACCCATTGGTTTGTACTTCTTCATCAACAACATCAAAATCGGTATTACTCGAATAAAGTTTTTCAATGGTTTCTAGGTAGCGGGATAAATCTGCAAGTTCATCTCTGATCTTATCGTTTCGTTCCATCGGTCCAAAACGCAAGAGTGTATACGAAGAGGTCTGGTTTAAATCAGTATCCAAGACATTGATCAAACTGGTTGTTTGGACACTTGAGAGTGCAACAACTGTTTCAAGATTTTCTAATGCGACACCTTCTGTTGGAGATCGG
>CALKAH010000349.1 GCA_937983315.1 uncultured Acholeplasmataceae bacterium
TCATTTTAGGTATTAAACATGATGATGTTGAAATCGTATCAAACTGGTCAAACACTTTTTTAGCGTTTTATACGCATCATGAATCGGAATACGTTCTATCAACTGTGGGTCCGAGTAACATCCCCTTTGAAAACGGAGACCGTTTTATGATTAAGCATGAACATGTAGGAGAATAACATGGCGATAAACCAAAAGACCCTCATCAAAGATACTGCACTCATCGCGATATGTGCCGCGGTCCTTTTGGCTCAACAAATAGCTTTCTCTTTTTTGCCCAATGTTCAGCTGACGACACTTTTGATTGTGATCTACGCCAAAACATTAGGCTTTAAACGCACGTCATTGATCGTGATTATTCACGTCCTCGCGTATAACATTCTATCCACATTTGGTGCAGTGACACCGATTCATCTTCCTTCGATGTTTATCGGTTGGATGATTATTCCGTTCAGTTTAGCGACATTTTTAAAGAAGGTGGATTCACCTTTAGGTTTAGCGATTTTTGGTTTTATCTTTGGTTTTATCTATGGATGGGCATATATCCCCGCACAAGTGTTCTTTATTGGCTCACCCCTCATCCCTTATCTGATGATGGATATTCCTTTTGAGATTGTGATGGGGATTACGAACTTCCTCACGATTTACTGGTTATATCCCCCACTTAAGACAAGCTTTGCAGAACAACTCCAAAAATTTGAACAAAAAGAAAAAAATGACGGTCGCTAAACCGTCATTTTTATTGAATCATTAAACGAACCAAACAAGTTTTTTGTTGAGAAGAATCGATACAATATCGATGATCCACAAAATGGCAAATCCGAGGACAATCCAGAGAATACCAATGATCACAAGCATCGTGTTATTGGTTGATAATCCTTTAGCGATACGATAAATACCCCAAAGAATACCATCAAGACCTGGTAGTGCAAAGATCAGTTTGACAATCCAGGGAAGACCATCAAAAAACTTCACTAAATCTTTCATTCACAAAACCTCCTTCGTATTATGTCTATAGTATACGCCCAGTTCTTGGAATTGTAAATGATGACACGTATAGAAATAAGGGTTTTCATCACCATCTCTTTTACTTTCAGTAAAATCGGCAAGGAACCAATTGACAGCGCTTTCATCCTTCGTTTATAATGGATGTAGATACGATACAGAGGCGCGGGCTATTGTGTAGATGATCCAAATCAAGATCGGACATTCGCTTGGTTCATTGAAGGTGTAGACCGCCGAAAGCTTAATGTGCGTCCACACATTAACCTTGGTGATTGAGGGAACACTTTCTTCACTGCCATTTAGCATAAATGGAGAGCTGTTAACAACAGTTCTTTATTTTTTTTGGAAAGAGAGGATATTTTATGATTAGATATTTTAAGATTGGTGATCAAAAAACGTATGAACGCATCATTACTCAAGATGAAGTGAATCAATTTGCCAAGCTTACAGGAGATTTCAATCTTGCACATCATGATATCGATTATTGTGCAAAAACCATATTCAAAAAGCCTATCGTTCACGGCATGTTTGTTGGTGCATTGTTTTCAAAAGTATTCGGTCTAGAATTTCCTGGGGGTGGCATGATTTATTGTTCACAAACACTCAAATTTCTTAAGCCAATCTATCCAGAAACAACGATTCATATCGTGATTACAGTAAAAGAGATCATCCTTGAAAAGAATCGTGTTGTCTTTACGACAGAAGTCTTTAATGAACACGATGAACTTGCATTAACAGGAGAAGCAACATTAATGCCTAGAAAGGATGATCACCATGAATAAATGGAAATCACTCGAGGAGATTAAGTCATTCTTTAAAGATGGCATGCGTATCATGGTTGGAGGATTTTTAACATGTGGAACACCTGAAAAACTGATCGATATGGTCGTTGAATCAGGAGTTAAAGATTTAACCATTATTTGTAATGATGCTGGATATCCCGATAAAGGTGTAGGGAAGTTATTAAATAGCAATCAAGTTAAAAAACTCATCGTGACCCATATTGGAACCAATCCCAATGCAGGGAAATTGATGAGTGAAGGTAAAATCGAAGTTGAACTCATTCCTCAAGGAACGTTTATTGAACAAATTCGAGCTTACGGTGGAAGATTAGGTGGCGTCTTAACACCGACCGGTCTTCATACACCGGTTGAAGAAGGAAAAAGAATCATTGACATCAATGGACAATCCTATTTACTGTATGAACCTCTTGGTGCTGACATCAGTTTGATTAATGCCTATCATGCAGATCCACTTGGAAATTTAACGTATAAAGGTTCAGCACGAAACTTTAATCCCATGATGGCAGTTGCTTCAGAAAAAGTAATTGCATTAGTGCATGAAAAAGTTGTGGATATTGATCCCGAAGTGGTCATTACACCGCATATCTTCGTGGATGTTTTAGTGGAGGTCAACCATGGATGAACGTGATATTATTGCGAAACGCATCGCAAAAGAATTAAAACCGGGAAACCTCGTCAATCTAGGCATTGGTATTCCAACATTAGTGGCTAATTATATTCCTCATAACAGTGATATTTATCTACAAAGCGAAAATGGCATCGTCGGGTTAGGACCACTCGCTGTCAATGAAGAAGTGTGTGTTCATCTAACGAATCCTTCAGGACAATATGCAACCGTGAAAAGACATGCAGCCTTCTTTGATTCCTCGTTATCATTCATCATGATTAGGGGAGGACATTTGGATGTGACGGTATTGGGTGCGCTTGAAATCGATGAAGAGGGATCTCTTGCATCATGGATTATTCCTGGAAAATTGGTTCCTGGTATGGGTGGATCGATGGATTTAGTTGAAGGCGCTAAGAAAGTGATTATTGCGACGACACACACCAATAAAGGCATTCCAAAGATTAAGAAACGTTGTAGTCTACCTTTGACAGGATATAAGAAAGTCGATTTAATTGTCACAGAACTTGGTGTGATTGAAGTGAGAGAAGATGGCTTACACTTGATCGAACGGCATCCTGATGTATCCATTGAAGAAATCATTGCAAAAACAGAAGCAACCTTACATGTAGGTGAGGTTAAACTGATGGAGGTTGATTAATATG
>CALKAH010000350.1 GCA_937983315.1 uncultured Acholeplasmataceae bacterium
GAATGAGATAATCACCATAAAGACTACCACTAGTCTCGGTTTCCATTTCGAAAGTGAATTGATACCATTTTCTTGTACTTCATGTTCTTTGTAGTTATTGTATCATTTATTGATTCATGAGTCTATATTGTATAGGAGAATACCCTCCTAATGTCAACTTAATTCTTTCGTGATTATACCAATAGATATACTCATCAATCGTACGAATTAAGTCAGCTAATGATTTGACCTTTTGTAAATAGATTGTTTCACATTTAAGTGTCCCGAAGAAGCTTTCAACCACTGCATTATCATAAGCGTTACCTTTAGCACTCATGGATTGTGTAAATGAGGACTTTTTAAGGTAGTTACGATATTTAGGGGATTGGTATAGTATACCTTGATCAGAATGTATGAGGAGTTTTGATAAATCTTCATTTGGGTTGATTGCTTTCTTAAGTGTTCTAAGAATCAAATCCTGGTTTTGACTTCTAGAGATTTGATAACCTTTGACTTCACCATTGTAGAGGTCTTGTATCACAGATAGATATAACCGTTTACGATTGAATCTAAACTCTGATACATCAGTCACCCATGCTATATTAGGATCATTTTTCTTAAAGTCTCTTTTGAGTAGATTGGGTGTAATTTTATTGGATATTTGAGAGATATAGCGATATCTCTTTTTTCTTACCTTACAAACAATATGTAGCTCTTTCATGAGCTTTACAACAGTTTTATATGCTATTCTAATCTGATAGAAGTTCTGAAGAGCGAGTTTAATACGTCTATAGCCATATGTACGATTACTCGCTTCAAATATTTCTGATATCAGTATCTTGATATCATAATATTTGTCAGTCTCTTTGTGGTGCTCATAATAGTAATAAACAGACTTATGAAGTCCTGATATTTCAAGTAGGTCTTTTAATGCATATTTTCGCCTTAGTTCCTTGACTACTTGGTATTTTTGTTTGTTCGTTCCTGCTTTAGAACTAAGGCAATAAGTTTTTTTGTGTATTCAAGCTCCATTTCTAGATGTTTGACTTTGAGTTCTAAATCCTGTTCTACCTCTTTCGATGGTTTATGGAACTGTCTAACTGGATTCTTACGGTAATCTTTAGGTGTTTGAAAGAAACGCTCTTTACCATAGATCCTATACTGATAAACCCACCTAGCAGGCAATGTATCATTTAAACTCCCTGATGTTAAATACATATCATATTTTCGTGCTGCTTGACTATAAGAAAGTTCATTTTCAATGATATCTAAAACCACTTTAAGTTTGAAATCTCCGCTCCACAACCTGTTCTTTTTCTTCTTATCTTTCATTTGATGCCTCCTGGATATATATTAGTTTACACTAAGTACAGGTTTTTGGTATCAGTTCAGCATCAGCGGTACTTCCACCAAACACAGAAAACAGTTCAATAATATGATGGATGCTGCAAAGCGTGGTGAAATCGATTTGATTATGACAAAGTCAATCTCGCGTTTCGCTAGAAACACAGTTGATTGCTTAAACTACATCAGAGAGATGCGAGCAATCAATGTTGAGATATTCTTCGAAAAAGAAAACATCTACTCTTCAGATCCAAAGGTGGACTTCTTATTAACTATTATGTCATCCATCGCCCAAGAGGAAGCAAGAAACGTGAGCGAGAACGTTAAATGGAATGTTCAAAAGCGTTTCAACAATAGCGTTCCAATTGTGAATCACAATCGGTTCTTAGGTTATACCAAAGACAAAAGAGGTGGCAACTTAATCGTTGTTCCTGAAGAAGCGAAAATCGTCCGTGAAATCTTTCAAATGTATGTGAGTGGCATAGGACCGATGAAGATTGCAAAGCACATGGAATCCATAGGAGCTACCACCGGTGCTGGTGCAACCAAATGGAGTATGTCCACAGTCGCAGTTATTCTTAAGAACGAAAAATACATCGGTGATTTGGTTCAACAGAAGACACTGACGGTTGATTACCTTTCACACAAGAAAGTTAAGAATAAAGAACTCGCCCCGATGTATCACACCGAGAATGCACACGAAGCAATCATCGATAGAGAAACATTCCTCCTTGCTCAAAGGATCAGAGAGGATCGAAGCAAAGTGAAAGTGGGTAAGGATAAGAACCTGGCCAAGTACAATGTCACTTATCCATTCTCGGCATTTATCGTTTGCTCAGAGTGTGGACGAACCTTGAAAAGACGCTATTGGAACT
>CALKAH010000351.1 GCA_937983315.1 uncultured Acholeplasmataceae bacterium
ATCATGACTTTAGGTGCATACTTCGACAATTCCTTGCGTACAGTAGGAATGGTTTCAAGCATATGATCAAGGATATGCAAACGACCAATACGTGCTTGTTCGAGTGCTTCTTTTAAAATGTCTTCGGTAATACCTGAGATCTTAATATCCATCTGTAAAGCAGTGATACCATCTTTCGTACCGGCAACCTTGAAATCCATATCGCCTTCATGGTCTTCCATGCCTTGGATATCGGATAAAACGGTGTAATAGTCGCCTTCTTTGATGAGACCCATCGCAATCCCTGCAACAGGTGCTTTAATGGGAACACCAGCAGCCATCAATGCCATGGTACCTGCACAAATCGTTGCTTGTGAAGATGAACCATTTGATTCTAAAATTTCAGAAACGACGCGAATGGTGTATGGGAATTCTTCTTCAGTAGGTAGTACTTGTAGTAGGGCGCGTTCACCGAGTGCTCCATGACCAATTTCACGACGACCAGGTGAACCATATCGTCCTGTTTCACCTACGGAGAATGGTGGGAAGTTATAATGAAGCATAAAGCGTTTGGATTCTTCTAAACCAAGACCATCAATGATTTGGTTTTCTCCAAGTGCACCGAGTGTAACAACACCAAGTGCTTGCGTTTGACCGCGTGTAAAGAGAGCAGAACCATGCGTGCGTTGTAGAACATCAATGCGTGAAGATAAAGGACGAATTTCATCAACTTTACGACCATCAGGACGTACTTTATCTTGGGTAATGAGACGTCTTAATTCTTGTGTGACAATACCTTCTACAATCGATTTAACATGAGCTAAATATTCTTCTTTTGCCTTTTCATCGAAGTACTTAACACCTTCTACTTCTTTAATAAATGATGTTTTTGAGAAATGTTCAATGGTTTCAGCGGTTAAATCATCAATCGCTTGATAACGTTCTAATTTGTCAAAGATCGATACAGCTTTCACCATACGTTCTTTCGCGTAAAGATGAACAGCTTTTCTTAATTCTGGATCAATCGTTTGTACTTCATAATCCATTTTGATAACTGGATTATCATCTAAAATCGTTTGAATAAATTGAACGAGTTTTTTGATTTCAGCATGTCCAACCATGATTGCTTTGAGCATATCCTCTTCAGAAACTTGTTTTGCACCTGCTTCAACCATGTTAATGGCATCTTTTGTGCCTGCAACGGTGAGTTCAATATCCGATTGTGCTTGTTGCTCAACGGTTGGGTTAATGATGAGTTCACCATTCACACGGCCAAGTTGGACACCAGCTACGGGTCCATTGAATGGAATATTCGAAATGCCTAAAACAATGGATGAACCAATGAGTGAAGCAATCTCTGTCGTGCAATCGGGATCACTTGATAAAACAGTGTTCACGATTTGAACTTCATTCTTAAAACCTTCTGGGAACAATGGACGAATCGGGCGGTCAATCAAACGTGATGTTAATGTTTCATGTTCTGAAGGACGTCCTTCTCTTCTTAAGAATCCACCAGGAATCTTACCAGCCGCATAAAGCTTTTCTTGATATAAAACCATTAAGGGAAAGAAGTCTTGTGTAGAAGCTTCATTCTTTGCGGTTACAACACTTAATACTGTAGAGTCACCATAGGTGATCATGGCTGATCCAGCTGCTTGCTTGGCCACCTCACCGATTTCAACACGTAGCACTCTACCGCCTAGTGTTGTTTCGTAAATCTTCTTTTGCATGATATAAAATCTCCTTCATTTTATATGTCTATTTATCTTTTCATAACCTTCATCATGATACCACAAAAAAGGATGTAAGTATAGAGAATTAAAAAAAAAGGTGCTTTCGCAACCTTTTTATCGACGAATACCTAACTTATCAATCAATACTTGGTAACGTTCAATGTTTGAATTACGCAAGTAATTGAGCAAGCGACGTCTTTGACCGATCATGGTGTATAATCCACGACGGGAATGGAAATCATGAGGATGAGATTGAAGGTGTGTGTTGAGTTGATTGATCTGTTCAGTGAGTACAGCCACTTGGACTTCAGGAGAACCTGTATCCCCTTCCTTGGTTGCATACGCCTTGATGATTTCATTCTTTTTTTCTTTAGAGATTGCCATAATGCTTTATCCTTTCTCGTATAACTAAAGACAGGGTCGGCTTTCCACTATCCTTGTTAACGCCTTTTTCATTGTATCATATTTGGTCAAAAATGCAAGGTT
>CALKAH010000352.1 GCA_937983315.1 uncultured Acholeplasmataceae bacterium
AATATTGCAACCACAGGAATGGATAAGAAAACTAACCAACCAGGATGCCATAAATTAAATCCCCAACCTAAGATCAAGAAGATAATGACCGATAAGAATGGCATCAGTGCAACCACCCCATCCTTGAGACGTGTCTGTAAAAGAATGGCTGACATGGGAATGGCTAAGAAGACCAACCACCCTGGATGCCACAAGTTCTGATAAAAACCTAGAACAAAGAAGATGATTAAACTGACAAATGGCATCACAGCAATAATCTTTGTCTTGATGCTTTTTTCTTTTTTGAGTTGAAGTGTATCGATCAAATCATGTGCAACCTCTTCGGGTTTTCCAAGCATTTGCCAAACTTCTTCATCTGTTTTTCCTGATGCTTTCGCATCTTCATAAAGCTGTTCATAATCACTTAATACTTCGTCAAGATCTTTTTCACTTGCACGATAGTTTTGGAGTGCAGCTTTAAGTGCATTCAAATAACTAGCTTTCATGTGTACTTCCTCCTAATAATTGAAAGACGCCTTCTAAGAATGAACGCCACTCGGTTTCATACTCCTTGAGTTTACTTTTACCGAGTCCTGTCATACGATAATACTTACGCGGTGCTCCGATATTGGTTTGTTCCATATAGGTTTCAAACAATCCTTGACCCGTGAGTCTTCTTAAAATGGGATAGACTGTGTTTTCATTGACATCAATCTCTTTAGATAATGTATCGATGACTTCAAATCCATACATATCTTTTTTTGAAAGGATGGATAGAATACACATTTCCACAATCCCTTTTTTAAATTGCGTGTTCATGTGATCCTCCTTACTGTGTCTTGCACACTACTAGGATACACCAGTCCTGTGCAAAACACAATACCTAAAATGAAAAAAATGAAAAAATGTGGTGTACTCTTGTCTTTTTCCCCATAAATGTGATACTCTATATGCAAACAAAGAAAGGTGATTTCAATGTTTAATTCACAGAAGGCTGGTTATTATTACTATACGTCTTAAAAGGATTGCGAGAGGCATTCCTTTTTCAAGCGTCGTAGAAGGAACAGCCAATTCATGACATACGTTCATCCTTGGGGTTCCTAGGGATTTTTTTATTTTCAAAGCAGAGGAGAAGAAAATTATGATTGTTCAGATGAAAAAAGGTTCCACCAAGAGAGAGTATGATAAAATTGTTGAGTTTCTACACAGCAAACACTTAGAGATCAAAGACGTATCATCGGATGAGATGCGCGTGTTTGGAATTATCGGAGATACATCCTCGTTAGATCCCAGTGATTTATATGCATTTGAAGGTGTCAAAGAAGTTACCCGTGTTTCAACACCGTTTAAGAAGGCGAGTCGTAGCTTTAAAAAAGGTGATACGATCATCAAACTGGGTGAAGGCATAGAAATAGGTGGCGATCAGTTTATCGTGATGGCTGGACCATGCTCGGTTGAATCTGAAGATCAGCTGAGAATTATCGCGAAAGGTGTTAAGAAAGCGGGAGCTCATCTTTTACGTGGTGGTGCATATAAACCACGGACATCACCTTACGCTTTTCAAGGGTTAGAACTTGAGGGCTTAAAGCTTCTTCGTAAAATTGGTGATGAAGTGGGACTCAAGATTGTGACTGAAATACCATCAGCGGATTTACTTCCTGTTTTTGAAGAATATGTTGACGTGATCCAAGTAGGAGCACGAAACATGCAAAATTTCCATTTACTTAAAGCATTAGGTAAAGCAACTAAACCCATTCTTCTCAAACGAGGATTATCAGCAACCATTGAAGAATGGCTTATGTCAGCTGAATACATCATGGCTGGTGGTAATGAACACGTGATCTTATGTGAACGCGGTATACGCACATATGAAAAATACACACGAAATACATTAGATATCAGTGCAGTTTTAGCGGTTAAAGAACTATCACATCTACCCATTATCGTCGATCCTTCTCATGCAGCTGGACGGTGGAATATGATTGAAAAGCTGTCATTAGCATCACTCGCAGTTGGTGCACACGGATTAATCGTTGAAGTTCATCATGATCCCGAACATGCACTCTCGGATGGAGCACAAAGTTTAAAAATTACAAAGTTTAACCAAATGATGGATGAACTTGGTAAGGTTGCTGATGTCTTAGGGAAGAAAATGCCATGAAGATGATGATTGTTGGCTTAGGACTTATCGGTGCGTCCTATGCTGAAGGATTAGCATGTTGTGGTCATGAGATTTATGGTCTTGATCACGATCAACATATCATGGAAGAAGCCATTCAAAAAAAGATTATCCTTCCTACATCATCCTTTGATATGATCAGATCATGTGACCTTGTCATTTTAGCGCTTTATCCAAAAGATAATATTGAATGGATTAGAAAACATCATTCATTTCTTAAAGAAGGACAATTGTTAACCGATGTAGCTGGATCAAAAACACAGATGATGAAAGAGATTGAATCGCTTTTACCAGAAGGTGTTCATTATACATCACATCATCCCATGGCAGGAAAAGAAACATCGGGATTTCATGCACGATCTCCTCATCTTTTTCATCGGGCTAACTTTATCATCGTTCAAGGAATAAAGAGCCATCAAAGCGATGAAAACATCTTACGTATCGTCGCAAACGACCTTAAGTTTGGTAAAATAATAGTAACAGATGCCAACACACATGATACGTTGATTGCTTTTACAAGCCAACTAACCCATGTCATGGCTGTATGCTTGATGCATGCTGATCATGAAGAACATACAAAACAAGCCACAGGTGATTCATTTAGAGATTTAACCCGTATTGCAAAAATCAATGAAACGATGTGGGCAGAACTTTTCATTGAGAATAAAGATCATTTATTCGTGATGATGGATCGTATGGAGCGTGAACTACAAACGATCAGAACACTGATTCAAAACGAAAATATAGAGGAACTCGAATGCTATTTGCGTCAAGCAAAAGAAAAGAGGAAGTCATTTGACATTCATTAAGATGGCAGATTATGACATCACCTTATCGGCTGGTGTGATCGACCAATTGGGGCATATGATTAAAGCCATGTACAAAGATGTGCATCTTTTTGTCGTGACCGATCAAAACATCTATAACCTCTATCATGATAAACTTAATCATGTACTGAACGATTTTTTAGTTCAATATGTCATCGTTGAACCTGGTGAAAAGAGTAAATCGCTAAAGACCTATCAATCAGTGATTGAAACACTCATTGAAAAAGGAATCAAAAGAAGTCACTTACTCATCGGCTTTGGCGGAGGAGTAGTTGGTGATTTAACCGGTTTTGTGGCTGCTACACTGTATCGAGGTATCCCATATATTCATGTACCTACTTCGCTTTTAGCGATGGTTGATTCATCGATTGGTGGAAAAGTCGGTATCGATCTTCCCCAAGGTAAAAATCTAATAGGGGCATTTAACAATCCTAAAATGGTGGTTATCGATCCTGATTTTTTAACGACACTTCCTCGTCGTGATTATCGAAATGGACTTGCTGAAATGATTAAAGCAGGATTGATTGGAGATAAAAAACTTTATCATACCTTATGCAATCAAGAAGAAGTCAGTGAAATAGAAATAGCTCAAGCCATTCACGTGAAGCGTGAACTTGTTTTAAGTGATCCTTTCGATCAAAAAGAACGCATGCTTCTCAATTTTGGGCATACGTTTGGACATGCGATTGAGAAAAAGCATCATTATGAGACTTATCTACACGGTGAAGCTGTTAGTTATGGGATGCTTATTGCTTTAGAAGTGGGCATTCAACTGGGTGAAACGAAACAAGAACTTTATGATGAGGTTAAAGATTTACTTCTCAAACGCGAGCTTGTGAAAGAACCACTGCTCAATATGATGGATTATAAGGATGATATTATCCACGATAAGAAGTTTTTATCGGATGGACTTCATTTTATTGTTGTGACAAAACCAGGTGATGCTAAAATTGTCACACTCAAAATGGAGGATTTCTCATGAATATCACGATCACACCTCACCCTCTGACAGGACATGTCTCAGTGATTTCATCGAAGTCACTTTCACATCGTTATGTGATTGCAGCAGGTTTAGCAAAGGGATCAAGTCATATCGAAAATATGTTGCAATCTGATGATTTAGTTGCTACAAAAGATGCACTTTCGCATCTGGGTGTTCGCTTTCAAGATGATGACATTCATGGCACAACATTACATTATGATGGTCAGACCATCGATTGTCTAGAGTCGGGTTCAACACTGAGAATGTTGATTCCTGTTTTTATGATGCAAGACCAACCTGTTCAGTTTATCGGTCGTGGTAGGTTACCACTAAGACCTCTTGATGTTTATGAAGAAGCTTTTCAAGATCATCATGTTCTATTTAAGCGTTTAACGGAGCACACCCTACCTCTTCTCGTTCAAGGACCCCTCAAAGGTGGACGATTTGAACTGAGAGGTGATGTCTCATCACAGTTTATTTCTGGACTTCTTTTTGCTCTACCTTTAGCTCAAAAAGATTCGATCATTACATTATCAACCCCTTTGGCATCTAAAGGATATGTCGATTTAACGCTTGATGTGTTGCAACAAGCTAAAATCCAAATAGCGAGTCATAACGATCGTTTGGTGATTAAAGGACGACAAACCTATCAACCGATGAACACACGTGTCGAAGGTGATTTCTCACAAGCTGCGTTTTGGATGGTTGCCGGATTGTTGGGTGAAACAATGACCTTATCAGAACTTAAACCTCTATCAAAACAAGGCGATCGCGCCATCGTTGATATATTGATGCGAATGAGTGGACATGTTGTTTACGAAAAACGTAGTGAGACCTATGTCATCTCTCCTTCAAGAACGAAGGGAACAGCCATCGATTTAACAGATATTCCCGATTTGGGTCCGATTCTCATGGTTTTAGCTGCAGCATCGGAGGGTGTGAGTCATTTCAAGGGATGTCAACGACTGAAAAGTAAAGAATCAGACCGATTACTTGCAATGCATCATGTTTTAACAAAACTTGGTGTATTGATGACGATTGAAGAAGATGAAGTATGGATCGAAGGAAAAGCATCATTCAAAGGACACGTGATCCTTGATGGAGCATCCGATCATCGCATCGTGATGGCAGCTGCGATTGCAGCCATCAAAGCGGATGGTCCAGTGACGATTACACATGCGGAAGCTATCCAAAAATCATATCCGACATTTTTTGAAGTTTATCAATCTTTAGGAGGACAATGCCATGAATCTGAATGAATTAAGAAAAGAAATGGATGAGATTGATCATCACATGATGGAACTATTCAAAAAAAGAATGGCCATTTCAAAGAACATTGGCAAAGTAAAAAAAGCGATGGGCCTTCCTATTTTTGATCCCATCCGTGAACAAACCATTCTTGAAAAAAGAGAAGTATTGTTTAATGATGATAGCTTATGGCCACTTTATCGTTCGTTTTTAATCAAACTTTTTGAACTTTCAAAGGAATGGCAACATCATGAGTGAGCGATATGGCCTGATAGGCAAAAATATCCAGTACAGCAAGTCACCAAAAATTCACGAATTCATGGCAAAACGTTTGGGTATTCCCATGAAATATGATCTTTTTGATGTTGAAGAAGATGAACTTCCCCGTCTTGTTAAACTTTTAAGACAAGGACAAATTCAAGGACTTAATGTCACGATTCCTTATAAACAAACCATCATTAAATATGTTGATGTATTAACACCGAAAGCCCAACGGATTAAGGCAGTCAATACACTCTATCTTAAAAATGGACAAGTCGTAGGTGATAATACCGACTATGATGGTATTTTAGGGCTGATTGCGAGACACAAGATTGATGTTAAAGGAAAACGTGTCTATATTCTCGGGACAGGTGGTGCTGCAAAAGCAACGTATGTGGTTTTATCAGATTTAGGTGCACAGATCACGGTTGTTTCAAGACAAATTGTCGATCAAGATCCCATGTTTTTGCACATGATCACGTATTCGATGATTAATCCCAAAGATGTTGATCTCTATATTAACGCAACCCCGATTGGAACATCCCCCAAGGTCAATGAAGCGGTATTAACACAAACGATGGTTCAGCATCATACCGTCATTGACCTGATTTATAATCCACCTGTGACCGAACTGATGAAACATGCAAACGTGGCTTATAACGGTTTACTCATGCTCATCATTCAAGCCATTAAAGCAGAAGAAATATGGTTTGAACGCAAGATTGATATCACCGATCGTTTGATTGATGATTTAAAGGAAGTGATTTACACATGAACACATATGGACAGTTATTCCAAGTGACACTCTATGGTGAATCCCACGGAGAGGCTATCGGTGTCGTTGTCGATGGGATGATCCCAGGAACAAGAATTGATGAAGAACGCATCAAAGAAGATTTAAAGAAACGACAACCGGGTGCTATCGGAACGACACCGCGAAAAGAAGATGATGTTTTTCGTATTACGAGTGGCGTTTATCAAGGATTAGCAACGGGTGCACCGATTCATCTCATGATTGAAAATCACAATATACGATCGTTTGATTATGACCATCTCAAACGACATCCACGCCCAGGACATGCTGATTTTGTTCAGATGATCAAATATAAAGGATTTCATGATGAACGGGGTGGTGGACGTTCATCAGGTAGATTAACTGCAGCGCTCGTTGCTGCTGGATCACTGGCGAAAATGATGATTCCTTTTAAACTCACTCATGAACTCGTTCAGATTGGAACGTTAACCGATTTATCTCACATGGACGCCTATTTAAAGACAATCACTGAAGAGAAAGATTCAGTTGGTGGCATCATCGAAGTACGTGCATCACATATGATGGTTGGACTTGGTGAACCATTTTTCCATAAGTTGGATGCAGAGATTGCAAAAATGATGTTTTCTATTCCAGCAGTAAAAGGTGTTGAGGTTGGAACAGGTTTCCGTGGACTTCATATGAAAGGAAGTCAGTTCAATGATGTGATGATCGATGAAACGGGAAAAACAAAAACCAATCATGGTGGTGGTATATCAGGGGGTATATCCAACGGAAATGATCTCATCATTCGTGTGATGATTAAACCAACTTCCTCCATTGGACAACCACAACAGACCTATGATTTTGAGAAACAAGACGTGGCAACACTTGAAGTAGGTGGAAGACATGATGTTGCCATCGTTAGAAGAGCAGGTATTGTTTTAGAAAATGTACTCGCTATTGTGCTTGCAGATGCTTATTTATTGATGAAAGCTTATCAAGGATAGGCTTTTTTCTTTACATCAATCATACAATCATGTATACTATAATTGAACATATGAGCAAGTATTCATATATAGGAGGACATGATGCAAAAAGATATGTGTGAAACAATCACAATTCATCCTGATAAAATCGAAGAAGTGAAGCGTCATCTCTTGAAAGAAAAAGATCTTATGCAGCTTTCAACCTTATTTAAGGTCATCTCGGATCCGACACGTATCAGGATTCTTTTTGCACTCGATCAACAAGAACTTTGTGTCTGTGACATCGCTGTAATACTAAACATGAGTCAAAGCGCAATTTCACATCAACTTAAACTTCTCAGAATGAGTCATCTCGTGATGCCACGTCGTGAAGGAAAAACGATATTCTATCAACTTGCCGATGAGCATGTCAAAAAGATTTTTAATCAAGCACTCGTCCATGTCATGGAGGGAAATTAACATGAAAAAAACATATCAAATCCATGATGTTGACTGTGCAAATTGCGCGATCAAAATTGAAACAGAAGTTAAAAAGATGGAAGGCATCAAAGATGCTCATCTGGACTTCGCACGAGAAACACTCACCATTGAAGGCGATTTAAAACATATCAATGCCAAGAAATTAGAAAAAGTTGCCCAAGAGATTGAACCCGCAGTTTCGATCTTTGATGACGACGAAGAAACCCATGTTAAAGAAGAAGTTAAACTTGAAAAAGAGCAGTGGCTACTCTATGCCATCGGATTAGGCTTTGCACTCTTTGCGTTTATCATTCGTGATCTACTTGAAGCGCGAATCCTTGATTTTATTGCACTGCCATTCTATGCAGCAAGTTACCTTATTTTTGGCCATACCGTGCTCTTTCGCGCTGTTCGTAACATTAAAAAAGGACAATGGTTTGATGAGCACCTCTTGATGACAGTAGCAACCCTTGGTGCATTTGCATTGGGTGAATTCATCGAAGCCATCGCAGTCATGCTGTTCTATCGTGTAGGTGAATATTTACAAGATCTATCGGTTAGTCGTTCACGTAAAAGTATTCAATCACTGATTGACATTAAACCGACGATTGCGCATGTGATGACGCGTGATGGTATCATCGATTGTCAACCTGAGACTTTGGAAGTTGGACAAATGATTGTCGTAAGACCCGGTGAAAAGGTTCCTGTCGATGGTATGATCACAGAAGGTAGTTCATGGCTTGATACGAGTTCAGTGAGTGGTGAATCCATGCCAAGGGATGCCTTTGAAGGCACTCATGTTTTATCTGGATCGATTAATTTATCGGGGTTAATCACGCTGCAGGTGATGAAAAAATACCAGGATTCAACTGTACAAAAAATCCTTGATTTTGTCGAAAATAATGCGATGAAAAAAGCGAACGCGGAAAAGTTTATGACCCGTTTTGCGAAAATTTATACCCCCATTGTTGTAGGTCTTGCATTCTTACTTGCGTTTTTGGTTCCGCTGATTCTATCTTGGATCCAAGATGTTTCCTATGCGTCTCTTTTACTCACTTACATCAGACGTGCACTGATCTTTCTCGTGATCAGTTGTCCTTGTGCGCTTGTTCTTTCCATTCCTTTATCGTTTTTTGCGGGTATTGGATCAGCATCTCGAAAAGGCATTCTCTTCAAAAGTGGTAGTGATTTAGAAAAAATGGCATATATCGAACATGTTGTTTTTGATAAAACAGGAACACTCACCGAAGGTAAATTCAAGCTCGATCAAATTGTTTCAGGTGAACCAGATCTAATCTTGGAATATGCAGCACATGCTGAATATCACTCCAATCATCCGATTGCAAAATCAATTCTTGAAGCTTATGGCAAAAAACCCGATGACCGCATGGTCCTTTCCGTTCGTGAATATGCGGGTAAAGGTGTCCGAGCTAACTATAAAGGTATTCATCTTCTTGTCGGTAACGAACGCTTGATGGATGAACATCATGTTAAATATCGCAAAACCTATCAAATGGGAACGATTGTCTATGTGGCTGCAAATGAAGAATTCATGGGTTATCTTGTGATTAAAGATCAGATCAAGAAGCGTGCAAAACGCGCTGTTCAAGGTCTACTCAAACAACATATCGGTGTTTCCATGGTTACTGGTGATTATGATTCAGAAGCTAAAGATGTCGGTTTCCAAGTGGGGATTGAAGACTTTTATGCGAACTGTTTACCCGAAGATAAAGTTCGAATCATTGAAGCTCTCAAAGCCGCACGACAGGTTGCCTTTGTAGGTGATGGTATTAATGATGCCCCTGTTTTATCGATGGCTGATTTAGGTATTGCCATGGGTGGAATAGGAAGTGATGTTGCGATCGAAGCATCTGATGTTGTGATCATGAACGATGACCCACATCGTGTGCTCATCGGGTATCATTTAGCTAAAAAAACGATGCGCATCGTTATCCAAAACGTCATCATGGCTTTAGGTATCAAAGCTCTTGTCCTCGTTTTAGGTGCGCTAGGTTATGCCAACATGTGGCTAGCCATCTTCGCGGATGTTGGTGTCTCGATCTTAGCAGTTGCCAATGCGATGCGGATATTTAGAATAACAAAGACCAATAAAAAATAACGATGCATAAGATGTGAGTCAATCCTTGACTTGCATCTTTTTATACATGAATCCAGTGTTGTCATCGTGTATAATAAAACCGAGGTGTGATGATGGAAGTCAAACTTGATCAGATCAAAGGCATTGGTCCTTCGACACTGCGCATCTTAAGAAATCATGGTATTTGGTCAGCATATGACCTTGTTTCACATTTACCAAAAGGCTATGAAGATTTTTCGATTACAACACTTCATGATGCGAAACATAAAGATATCATCACCGTCCTTGGAAAAATCAAAACGCCCTTAAAACTGATACGTGGAGCAAAAGTAGAACGTATTGTCTTTAAGGCTGAAGTGTTTGGTGAACTCATCGATATTATCGTTTTTGGACGAAGTTATCTCATGAAACAAGTAAATATTGAAGATGTCATCCAAATCAAAGGTAGTTTTGATCTTTATCGCCATCAGATCAATGCATCATCAATTGTCAAAGCAGAAAAACGTGTTGAAATCAAACCAGCTTATGGAATTGAAGGTTTACACGATAAGTCTGTAATGAATCTGATGGAGACGATACGAGAAGAAAAATTAGTCACTATTTACGAGAATATTCCTCACGTGTATCTTGATAAATATCGATTGATGTCAAGAGAAGAAGCCTATTTTAATCTTCATCTTCCTAAAGATTTACAGATGATCTATCAAGCGAAAAGAAGAATGAAATATGAAGAAGCGTTCTTCTTACAACTGAAATTGATGGGAAACCAAAAAAAGGGTGAAAAAAGACTACCTAAAAATTATGATCTTCATGCGGTTAAGCATATCATTGAACAACTTCCTTATGAACTCACACAAGATCAAAAAGATGCAGTGAATGATATTTTTCGCGATTTTAAAAAAGATCATAGTTCGTATCGTTTGATTCAAGGTGATGTAGGATCTGGTAAAACGATTGTGGCATTACTTGCAGCCTATGCGATTGTGACTGCTAAAGAACAAGTCTCCATCATGGCACCAACAGAACTTCTTGCAACTCAACACTATCAGTTTTTTTCTAATATTCTAAAAGATGTGAAAATCGCTTTATTGACCTCTAAAACAAAAAATAAAGATGTCATGAAAGAAGACATCAAGCATCATCAATATGAGATTGTCATCGGTACACATGCCATGATCGAATCCGATGTTCAGTTCCATCATTTAGGTTTAGTTATCATCGATGAACAACATAAGTTTGGCGTACAAACGAGAGAACAATTGATTCAAAAAGCAAAATCAAAAGATATTCTCTATTTAACTGCAACACCTATTCCACGAACATTAGCACTGCTTGCTTTTGGTGAATCTCATGTCTCTTGGATCAAAGAAAAACCAAAAGAACGAAGAGCGATTGAAACGAGATATATTACACGTGATGGTATTCAAGAAGCCTATGATCGGATGCATTCAGCACTCTTAAAAAAAGAACATGTCATGGTTGTTGTTCCTGCGATTGATTCTGACAAGATAGAAGATAATATCGAAAACATAAAAAGAGAGCTCCATCAGGAATTTCAAACCAGCATCTTCACACTTCATGGGAAACTATCCAACCAAGAACAAGATGAAGCCATGTCTACCTTTATATCAACACCAGGTTCAATCTTACTTTCAACAACGATGGTTGAAGTAGGAATCGATATTCCAACCTCGACCGTGATGACGATTTTCCATGCAGAACGTTTCGGTCTATCTCAACTCCATCAACTTAGAGGACGTGTTGGTCGCGGACAACTTGCAAGTTTCTGCTATCTCGTCTCCGAAAAAGATGACATTGAACGCCTTCAGGTTTTATCAAAAACACATGATGGATTTATCTTATCTGAATATGATTTGAGGATGCGTGGTCCTGGTGATTTCTTAGGTATTGAACAAAGTGGGTACTTCCAATTTCAGTTTTTAAATCTGATTGATGATCAAGCTATTTTACTTGAAGCACAGAAGAATGTGATGGAACTTCTTGCACGACCTGATTTCTATACCAATCCTCAATTCAAATATTTGGTGAAGTCCATCACACCAACGATGATGATATGATATAATGATAGATACGAAAGTAGGGATAATATGATTCGTTTAGCAGTCGATGGCATGGGTGGCGACTACGCACCAGAACCCATTGTCAAAGGAACATTGATGGCTTTAGAGAAATTTGAAAATATCGAAATTACACTCTTTGGTGATGAAACCAAAATGGCTCCTTTCTTAAAATCTCATCCACGTCTTCATGTGGTTCATACCCCACACTTTTTACCAATGGGTGAAAAGGATCCTATTCATCAATACCGTACCAATAAAGAACACTCCATGTTTATGGCTATGCAGCATGTTAAAGATGGAAAATCAGATGCTATTGTTTCAGCTGGACCCACACAAGCACTCGTTGTGGGGGGACATTTCATCATCAGAAAAATGCCCCAAATGAAACGCGTCGCGATCGCTCCCATCATTCCATCGATTGATGGAAAAGGACGTATTCTTTTGGATAGTGGTGCAAACGTTGATTTTAAACCTGAACATCTCTTAGATTTTGCGATTTATGCATCGATTATGGCTGAAAAAGTCATGAAACATGAAAATCCTCAGGTTGCATTGATCAATATCGGTACAGAAGATAGTAAAGGTCGTGATTTTGATAAAGAAACATTCGCACTGTTAAAAGCTTCACCAGATATTCATTTCTATGGAAATATTGAACCCAAAGAAATCTTAACAACCGATGCTGATGTCTTATTATCAGATGGATTTACAGCAAACATCGTGATGAAGACCATGGAAGGTACTGCGAAAGGTATGGGTGCCATCCTGAAACGTGAAATCAAGTCATCCATCTTTGCAACGATCGGTGCACTCTTCATGCGTGGAGCACTCAAACGATATAAGAAATCACTCGATGCATCTGAAATCGGTGGTGCATTACTGATGGGTTTCCAAAATGTCGTCATCAAAGCACAAGGTGCTTCGAAAGAGTATGGTTTTTATAATGGTATACGTCAAGCCAAGGAAATGGTTGAAAACAATGTCATTCAACGTGTTAAAGAAACATTAGAAAAGAAGGAAGAGATTAAGGAATGAAAGCATTGCTTAACATGCTTAATCTTCCCTATAAGGATGAATCGCTCTATGAGGTCGCACTCACACATGCATCTTACGCCAATGAGAATCAAACCGAGAAAAACGAAAAACTAGAGTTCTTAGGTGATTCTGTCATTGGATTACTCATGAGTGATTATCTTTATCGTGAAGATTTAGCTGATGAAGGAACGATGACTAAGCGCCGTGCACAAGCTGTGTGCGAAGAAGCACTTGTTAAATATGCATCCACGATTCATCTCAAAGATTATTTACGTTTAGGCAAAGGAGAACTTGCTAAAGGCGCGAATGATGCGATGATTGCAGATGCCTTTGAGGCTCTTTTTGGTGCGGTTTATCTTGACCTAGGTTTCTCTTATGTCAAAAAGCTTTTTAATAAAGTCATCGTCCCCAATTTAAACATGGTATGGAATATCAAAGATTATAAATCAACTCTTCAAGAATACATTCAAGCAGGCGATAAGCGTGCGATTAGCTATCACATCATTAAAGAAACTGGCCCCTCTCACGATAAGGAATTTGAAGCCGTGGTTCGTCTTGATAATGTGATCACGTTAGGGGTTGGCATGGGTAAAACCAAAAAAGAAGCAGAACAACATGCAGCGAAAGATGCATTAAAGAAGGGTAACTATGATCATCAAACGTCTTTATGAAGAATTTGATCTTTCCATCGAACGTATTTTGCTCAAAGAATACCGTAGATTGAAACTGACGATGGCAGAAATGTCCGTTTTGATTGCGCTTTTTTCAATTTACAAAAAACGAAAGACATTTACGATTGCTTCCATTGCACGTCGCGTGGATCTTTCAACCGATGATATTGGAAATGCTGTTGAAGCCTTGATGACAAAAGGATTTGTTACCATTCGTTTAGATGATAAAGATGGAAAAGAACGTGAAGTCTTTGATCTTGATCAAGCATTATTAGCAATAGAAGAGTTATTGAAGAAAGATGAAAAAGACCGTTTAAGAGAACAACAAGAAAATGAAATATCTGAGATCCTTCGTGCATTTGAACAGGGATTGGGTCGTCCTCTATACACTTATGAGTTTGAAACGATTCGTCGATGGTTTGATGAACAACTGTTTACGAGTGATCAAATTAAAAAAGCGATTGTTGATGCAGGGGAACGCGTCAGTGTCAAACTGGTTGAACGTATGCTTAACCAAGCAGACATGAAACATGTTGAGATCGATAGTGAACTTGAAGAAGCACTCGATCAGATCTATAAAAATATCAAATGAAACATGCCGAGATCATCTCAAAGACATTGGATCAGATGTTTCCTCATGCCAAAGTCGAACTGAGATACGCCAATACATTTGAGCTTTTAGTCGCGGTTGTCTTATCTGCACAAGCGACTGATGTTTCGGTAAACCGAGTGACACCTGAGTTATTTCATCGCTATCCAACACCTTATGACCTTAAACAAGCACGATTAGCTGATGTTGAGGATGTCATTCGCTCCATTGGGTTATATCGACATAAAGCAAAAAACATTGTAGAACTTGCAAAAGTGATCGATGAAACCTATCACGGAATTGTTCCCTCTGAACGTGAGAAACTTGAACAACTTCCAGGTGTAGGTAGAAAAACAACCAACGTCGTTTTAAGTAATGCATTTCATATTCCTGCATTTGCTGTAGACACCCATGTCGCACGAGTATCCGTTCGATTAGGACTTGCTAAACCAGATGATTCAGTCTTCGAGATTGAACAAAAATTGATGAAGCATTTTCCTGAATCAGAATGGTTAAGATTACATCACCAAATGATTTTTTTCGGACGCTATCACTGCCTTGCAAAAAAGCCTAAATGTTATGAGTGCCCACTCTTTGACCAATGTACAACCGATATCAAATGGGATTATCAAAAAGCCGAGTAGGCTTTTTTTCTTATGTGTTTCATGGATTGATAAATGGCTTTACTGTAATCTTTTCTTAACATGACGATAACGATAAAGGAGTCTATGATGAACATCTTACAATTGAAAAGGCAGCTCAAAAAAAGAAAAGAAAACAAGCATTATGAGATTAAACCGATTGGTTCAGCGATTCGTATCAAACGCAAAGAAATGAACATGACATTAGAAGAGGGAGCAGATGGCATTTGTAGTGTTTCGTATCTGTCAAAACTAGAGACCAATCAGATCGATCCGAACATGGATTTTGTCGAACGTTTAGTCGAACGTTTTGACCTCAAGGAAAAGATTGCCTATAATCAAGAACAATATGAAAAAGATTTGATGACGATCACAGATTGGTTGATTCATTTAAAAGAACCTATAGTCGATCATCTTGGATCCTATGAAGAGAGAAAAGATCATCAAGCATATTTGATTGGATTATTAATTCATACCATGAGAAAACAAAAAGATGAGATGAGACAAGGCATTCGCTTGATGCATCCCTTTATCCCTCATCTTAAGCAAGAAGAACTCGTTCTTTTGTTAATGTGCATGTGTGAACTATTACTCATCGAAGAACATTTGATGGATGCGTATCAGGTCGTGTGTGAAATTCCTGATCAACATGAAACATCCTATGATCACTATATCTTAGCACTACGCTTACGCTTAATCATCGCATTTAGAATGCACCATGATGTTGAAATCCACCTCCATTACCATCACTATCTCCAAGAGGTTAATCATCAAGGTTATTATCATTTAGCCAAAGAAATTAGACAATATGAACTCATCTATCTTGCACATTCACTTTCCCCAGAAGCGATTAAACGTATTCAGCAAACATCAGATCGTTATTTTGAATTAGGCAATCTTCCACGTGCAATAAGCAGTTTTATTCATCAACACTATGATGATGTCATCAAATTAGCGAAACAACAAACCGATTATCAAGGATGGATTTTTATCTACTTAGCAAGTCTTTTTCATCAAAATGAGATCGATGAAATCAAGACATTCATCGAACACAACAAAGATCATACATATAATCCATCTGAGCATCTGTTTATGAAATGGATGTATCTAAAAATCAATCATCCATCTCAAGCGCTTCCTCCGCTGATCAAACAAAACCTTCACATCGAAAACATCTCGATTGATCATCCTCTGATCATCGAATACATGATGAAGGATATGGCTTTTGAACTATCTCATGCTCAGTATTATAAGGATGCCTATCATATACTCTCGTACCATTTTCGTAAATCAAAATCATTGAAGAAATCATATGCTTTCGACATGGATGAAGCCTAAAAACTTCATCTTTTTGTTTCTTTACCCCTAAAAACATGCATTTTGCCTGATTAAATTGACTATTTATAGTTTTTACTATAAAATGACTTTGGCTAAGAAGGAGGGAACAACCATGCGAATGATCAAATTATTCAGCTTAGCTAAGGGCTTTTTTGTACTCTTCATTGTCGCTGCATTCTTAACAGCCTTTCACCAATGGACTTACTCAAATGTTCCCTTATTTACGCAGTATTTAATGAAGACACTTCTTGCCGTTCCGGGTATTGCCCCAGGCAACGTGTCAGTTGGTGAGGTTAATTTACCTCGATTTTTGATCGCCTTTTTTGAACAGGGCGATGAAGTGATGGGCATCGTGATCAGAATCGCGGCATCACTGATGGTGTTACAAGCATTTCGGTTTTCGCTTCGTTTCTTTGAAATGTGGATTAAAGGTTCACTTCAAGAACGTTTAGCTGAAAAAACACGTGTAAGACTCTATGGACATATTCAAGATTTGAATTATGCCTTTCACAACAAGAGTGACTCAGGTGATCTCATTCAGCGTTGCACCACCGATATTGAAACAACCACAGGCTTTCTGACAGGACGCATGCTCGATGTTGTTCATTTAGTATCCACGTTGTTCTTCGGCGCATATCAGCTGATCTACATCAATTCAACGATGGTCTGGATTTCTCTTGCTGTCGTACCGTTTGTTGCTGTCTCATCAACAGTCTACTTTATCAAGATCGAAAAGATTTTCGAGGATATCGAAAAAACCGAATCGAACATGATGACGGTCGTTCAGGAGAATTTGTCAGGTGCACGTGTTGTACGCGCATTTGCCAACGAAGTCTATGAAATTGAAAAGATGGAAACGAAGAATAGTGAATACAGAGATGCACTTAAGCGTGCAAATAAAATTGTTGCCATCTATTGGGGCATCATGGATTTTATTGGAATTAGCCAATACTTAGTCATTATTGCGATTGGTGTTTATGGTGTTCAAAATGGCACGATGGATGCATCAGGTATTGTCGCATCCCTTGCACTCGTTGGGATGTTAATCTGGCCAGTCCGTGGACTTGGACGTATTATTAACGATTTTACGAAAGCATTAGTGGCCTCCGATCGTATCAATGAAATCCTCGATAAACCGAGTGAATATGAACAAGATGGTACATTAGAACCAGACATTAAAGGACAAATTACGTTTCAAGATGTATCATTTAAATTTGACGATACAGATGAACATTTGTTAAAAAAAGTCAATTTTAACATCCAAGCGGGTCAAACCGTTGCGATTATCGGTCGTACAGGCAGTGGAAAATCAACGATTATCAATTTGCTATTAAGAATGTATGACTATCAAGAGGGTGACATCTTTATTGATGGTATATCCCTCAAAGACATTAAGAAAAAACATATTCGTGGCCAAATCGGTGTGGTCCTTCAGGATCCATTCCTTTACTCGAAAACAGTTTTCGAAAACATTGCGATCGCTCATAAAAATGCTGAAAAAGAGCGTGTCTTTAACGCTGCACAGACCGCAGCACTTGAAAAAGATATTAAGACGTTTAAGCAAGGTTACGATACACTTGTTGGTGAAAAGGGAACCACGTTATCAGGTGGACAAAAACAACGTGTTGCGATTGCTAGAGTCCTCGTTGCCGATAAACCCATCCTGATTTTTGACGACGCCCTGTCTGCCGTTGATACGAAGACAGATATGATGATTCGTGAAGCGTAGATGAATAAAAACTATCAACATACGACCATTATTATCACCCATCGTATCACAACTGCTAAAGAAGCTGATCAAATTATCGTTCTTGAACAAGGACGTATTTCTCAGATTGGCACACATGACTCATTAGCACATACAGAAGGGCTATATAAGAAGCTTTGGGATATCCAAGGTAAACTTGAGAGCGAATTCCAAGCGTTATTAAAGGCAGGTGAGACCGATGCATCAAGATGATCAGGACATTCAGTATAAGGTCCAATTTTCAACCTGGAAGAAAATCATTAGCATCATTTTCAAATCCAAAAAACATTTATTATTACTCATTATTTATTCTGGTCTATTAGCAACACTCGACGTCATTACGCCGCTTTTTAACCGCTATGCCATTGACGTATTCTTTGTGGGTGGCGATTATTCAACATGGCCATATTACGTTGCTGCTAATTTAGGTTTAGCCTTAGCATTTGGTTTAGTGGTATGGGGCTTTATTTACGAAGCAGGTATTATCGAAGCAGAAGTGAGTTATGAATTAAGACGCCAAGCATTTGAGAACTTGCAGCGCTTATCCTATAGCTATTTCGATAAGACACCACAGGGATGGGTCATGGCGCGTATGACATCCGATACACGAAAACTATCACTTATTATTTCTTGGGGTTTAGTTGATTTCGTGTGGGCAGGATTGCAGATGTTTATGATCTTAGTCGTGCTTTATTTAACGTTTGTTAAACTCGCATTGATTATGACTGTTATTCTACCCATCATGCTGTTGATTGCGTATATCTTTACAAAGCTCATCTTGAAACAACATCGTGTTGCAGATCGGAAGAGCACACGTCTGAACTCCAGTCACCGAATACGATC
>CALKAH010000353.1 GCA_937983315.1 uncultured Acholeplasmataceae bacterium
GATCGTATTCGGTGACTGGAGTTCAGACGTGTGCTCTTCCGATCTCTTTCAACATAGT
Source organism: uncultured Acholeplasmataceae bacterium (assembly GCA_937983315.1). Lineage (GTDB taxonomy): Bacteria > Bacillota_I > Bacilli_A > Acholeplasmatales > Acholeplasmataceae > Peloplasma. Next base: position 59 of record CALKAH010000353.1, read on the forward strand.
TTTGATTCGAGGACTCACAACGCGTTCAGTCGCAGTCATAAACAATCTTTTCTTAATTGGAATATACTCGTCGTCCATTGCAAACACGAACATATCTGAGTCTTTTGTGCCAGCGGTTCTATGTGCTTCATCGAAAATTGCAAAATCAAAAGAGAAGTCCGAAATCTCATTGATTCCATTTACTATACAGTCAAGTGAATGATATGTAGAAAAAACGACCTTATTTCCATCAGATAGTAGAAAGTTTTTAATATCCTTTGGATCGGTTGTTACAGGAAATGAAAGCGAGCTTGTTTTTTCAATGATGATCTCATCATCGACATCATCAACCATTGTCATGTCACTACAAACACAAATGAAGTGAAAATCAATATTCGAGTGACGTACCCACTGGTTCATTGTCTGTTTGATAAGTGCTAAACTGGGAACGATAAAAAGAGTTGCTTTTGACTTAATTGCTTCATGAATCCATAAGGAAGTTAAGGTTTTTCCAGTTCCACAGGCTGCGATTATCTTACCGCGATCAGCTGATAAAAATCCAGAAATTGTGTTTTTGATAATCGTGTCTTGATGAGGAAGAGGTTTAAATTTAGTAAATTCGATAGATGTAGATTTGGTGAAGAAATTATATAGTTGAAAGAAAAAATCTTCTTCAAGTTCAAGTAGCGTATTTAGAAGAATCGTAAACTGATTTTTCTTCTTTCCTGCCTGCTTTGGGAGTTCAAAACTGTTTGAAAAAATGCATCGTCCATCACAGTACTCAGATTCTGCCCAAAACGTTGATAGTTCTGAGTAATTCGCATAAGTATTATCTGATCGAAATTTGACTTGATATGCAATGACTTTTTCATCATTGGTAATGATGATTCCATCCACACCATTATCTTTATTTTCTAGTCTATATTGATTGGTGATTTTTTTAGGGATATCCTTAAACATATACACATTTTTTAAATTATATGTTTTAGAAAAGATTGAGAAAAAGGCATGTGCAAAAAACTCAAATGCATCGCCCTTTTCTTTAGTAGTTTTGAGTTTTGATATAGCAGACTCTATTTCCCGCCAAGATGTGAATGCTTTTTGGTTAAGTATCATATTAAAAGTCACCTCGCATGTTCATTAATTATTATTTTAACACAGATGAATTGTTTTTTATACAACCCTATTGATACATAACTCTGAAAGATTATGATATACCATATCGAATGTTCATCTAAAACCACTATTTTAAGAACTGAAAGAATTTCAATGGATTCAATATGAAATACAGATGTTGAATTGTTTTTTAATATATATTGTGCTACAATTTGAAATATAGTTAATTTTATTAAAATGTAAGTAGTAAATCTTCATTTTGGATGAATCAAATGTTCTTAAGAGTTATTTAGGAGGTTTTTTATGGCATGGTTCAAAAAAGACGATCAAAAAAAGTCGCTTGATGATTTGATTAATTCGTATGGTGGAAATAGTCAAGTTGAAGAACTTGAAAACAAACTTCTAAACGACCTTACACTAATATATAGCAACAGAGCTTCAATAGAAGCGTTGAAAAATTCTCAAGCAAAATCAAAAATTGACTTATTTTCAGATCAACTAATATTATCACTTTTATCAGATGAGGAAGTATTAAATATTATTAGAGCAAATAGCGAAAATAATTCAAATGTTTGGAGATCAATTGCTAATGCCTTCAAAACCAAAAAAAAGAAATAATCGATCTAGTCAAACTAAATTCAAGTATGAAGAGTGGCTTGCGCAATATTCGTTTTCTCTAGCAAGCATATTTTTTTTAGTATTATCTCAATTTCAAAATTATTTAGTAAGCGTTGACCCATCAGAGCAAATGTTTTATGATAACCTGATGTTCTTTGCGTATATCATCTTTGGATTTCCTCTATTATTTAGAATCATCTCTTTTTTTAGACGATTTCTAAAAAAGAATGACATACCTAAGCACTTGACTAGACATCAAAAAAACACATATGAAACGTACAAAATTTACAAGAATACTTTTCGAACAGAGCAAGATGAAATAGAAAAAGCAGAGCAGATACTATATTTCACTGCCATGAATAATTGGATGTGGTTTTTCTATCGCCTAATTTTAATTTTTATTTTTGTGACTGTATTTGTTAATCGATTATTTGGGGTCACCTTGCTACTGCTAAACTGTATTCCTTCTCTTGTTTTATTGATATATAGAATATTCAGAATAAAATTTAGACGGATTCCAATAGAAAAAATAGATTAATAACATACTAACTGGGGGTGAAATTATCTGGTATAAATATATTTATGAAGTCTTATTTCAGACCGATCCGTTATTCGATAACTTCTTTCTTGATTGGATTTTTCCGTCAATTATAGTTTTTTTGTTATACGATTTTGCTTTCGGAGTTGTAGGTGGATTATATCGAGCCAAGATTATACGAGGTCCATCTCTTGGAAGCATTATTCACTGGGGGATTAGGTATGGTTTGATGTGGTTGATAGTTCAATTACTCGTTTTCGTTAGGGATAATTGGATTTTTATCGTCCTTTCAGTCGTTGGAGTATTGGCCATTGGATTATTATTAGGATTCATAATCTCAAGATTTACTGATGAATGATTTTATATTTAACTTGAAAGAAAGACGGGGAGACTAATGGCAACAAACAAACCATATGATGACAATATTCGTAAGGGGCTGGTCACAGAAAGAACCCAAACGTTACATTCCAATGGAGAAAACTGGGTT
>CALKAH010000354.1 GCA_937983315.1 uncultured Acholeplasmataceae bacterium
TGCACCATTTACATACATGCGTATAAAACGCCTTTTTGTCAACTTCTTTTTGGTGCTTGTTCCACCAGTCCCATCTGCACCGATCGGAACAAAACCTTTTTCTCTTCTTACCTTTGATGGATTTGATTTTTATACCGCACTGTTCACAACGACCTTCCAGTAAGTCCTCATCACTCATTTTGTTTACTGCATACCTGACGACACTCAATGTGAGATCTAATGTTTTGGCAATTCTCTTATAGCCATACCCTTCACTTCTTAATTGTTTGATTCTGGTTTTGATTTCTAGTTTCATGATTTAATACCTCCTATATCTTAGTCCGCAAAAATCGTGTAAATGTTCGGGTTTTTGAAAAAGAATATTTTCTCCTTCAATGGTTAATGGCGAGTTGTCACCCATTTTGCCGGTATTCTCCCAACGATTTGTTCTTTTTGTTTGACAGAGTATGAATTCGAGGTGTAAGGAAAAAGCCGCCACATTAAATCGTTGAGGCTTTATAAAGCAAAAAAACACCCATTCAGATGAAACAATTGAATGAGTGTGTAATTGAAAATGATGAGGTTGAGTTGTATAGGTTGTAATGGTAATTCTATGAAGTGTGTTTTAGGCTCAACGATTTGTTTGAATACTAGACCCTAGTTTCTATGCAATAGAGTGGTTAAAAGCCTACATATCAAATCGTTGAAGGTTTATCAAGCGGATTAACAATCGATGCAAGTCCACCATTACTTATAAACATATAAAATAGAAATTATCAGGTATTAGTTGAAATGGATATGTAATTTCTCACTATTTCCAAGTATTTATCAAAACTCAGAACTAATTTCCAGATTTTCAAAAAAATGGTCTTATGTAAATCAAATGCCCCTCGGACGGTACCCTAGCGACTCAATGAACCATAGACCGGGGGGGTTAGTTTTTTAAAAATAAATCTAAATATTCTTTTAGCTTATCCTTTGGATCATAACATACTTTATAATTATCTTCACAAACCATTAACTGATTACAGTAGATACTTGCATGCACTTGTTCAATGTTGTCATCGTAGTAACCTTCAGTACTTAGAATGTGATCAGTCGTTTCAACTGCTTTATTTAATCTAGCAACCAAAGTTCTATTCTTAGTATGATTAAATGTAAGTTCATCAGGCTGGCTATCGATATATGCTTTTACTTGTTCTGGCGTAAATCCAACTCCAATCATACTATTCATCATTGCAATGCTGATGATTTGATAGAGTTCTTTTAAATGGCTTTTCTTAACACCATAAAAGATCAATGTAAACCGAGACAGGTCGTGCATTATAACTAATAAATTTTTTCTGCTTCGTTTAACCAGATGAGCATGCCAAGCATACATGTCGTTATCTGTGTTGAGTTCGGTTAGATTCGGTTTGATATAGTCTAGCATTGATTTGGTACATTGAATGTGCATCTTACCACCTCGCTTGAATCTATTATACCAAATGAACCATACCAATAGCTCACTGATTGAAATTTTTAAACCGACAAAAATAATGGTAATTGCTAACCGGTTTTTTACTTCTTTTAATTTTTTTGGTGAAGAAAGGTAGTGCTGACGTTGATGCATGGTTTGGGATAGGGCAAGGCTATAAACCCTATCCTACAAATGATGCGTCAGCGTGTTGGAAACAACAACATATATATAAGCCCTATTTTCCGTTTCCACATATGTGTTTTTCATCCGGTTAAATTACTTGTTATTAGTATTCATTTCAGAAGTAATTTCTCCATTTTTTGATTTTTTTAGTGAAGAAAGGTAAGTGCTGACGATGAGGCAGTTGTTTGGGATAGGGGTTACTAAATCCCCTATCCTACAAACGATGCGTCAGCGAGTAGCGAAGCGAAACATAT
>CALKAH010000355.1 GCA_937983315.1 uncultured Acholeplasmataceae bacterium
TGTGTGTCTTCTTTACTGTAGTTATCTTTTTTTGTTAAGAATACGGCGCCCACCTGAACCTACCATCTTTCCCTACACGACGCTCTTCCGATCTTTCCAGAGATTCCTTTTTCATAACTTGGAGATATTTATCAATTAGGTCCTCATCGAGTGATTTGTGGTGACTTTACTAAGAAACAGGATGTATTGAAACTACTCGATAAATCAACAATCGATATGATCTTTACCGATCCTCCATATAATGTTGATTATGAAGGAACGGCTGGTAAGATTAAGAATGACAAGATGGAAGACAACAGCTTCTATCTTTTTCTTTTCGATGCATTCTCGAATATGTTTGAAGCTACAAAAGAAGGTGGAGCCATCTACGTTTGTCATGCTGATACAGAGGGACTCAATTTTAGGAATGCATATAAGAACGCGGGTTTCAAATTAGCTGAATGTTTAGTATGGGTCAAAAATGCATTAGTATTAGGTAGACAAGACTATCATTGGCGACATGAACCAATCTTGTATGGTTGGAAAGAAGGAGCAGCTCATTACTTTGTAGAAGATAGAACTCAAGATACTATCTGGGAATATAACAAGCCAAAACGAAATGATGAGCATCCAACTATGAAACCATTAGAACTCGTTGGTAGAGCCATCAGTAATTCATCAAGAGTTGGTGAAAAGGTTCTGGACTTGTTTGGTGGTTCCGGATCAACAATGATCGCATCTGATCAGTTACAAAGAATTGGTTACTTAATGGAACTTGATGAAAGATTTGTTGATGTTATTGTAAAAAGATATATTCGACATAAGAAATCAAATGAGGAGTGCTTCTTAATTCGACATGGGAAAAAAATTCCTCTGAATACAATTGAGGAGTTTCAAAATAGTTCTCTATAGTGACGATTTATAGTCGAATTGACTTGATATAAAATGCCTTCAGAGTGATATATATAGCTAACCAAAAAAGGTTAGAAAGAGGTATACCCATGAAGGTTAGATTTGAAAGAAAAACAAGCAAGGAACAATTGTTACCACAAGATGAATTTGTGATTGAAAAAGTAGTTGAGATTTCACACAGAAAGTTTAGCAAATACTTAGAAAAGACACTCGATGATTATGACTTCATTGAAGAAAACAAAGACTTGATGTACGTCGATACTAATAACGTATGGCATTGCATCTTCGTTACTGTGAAAGAGTTAGACTTTGGAATTTTAATTCAATCTGAAGGATATAGTTGGGCGAGATACTCGTGTTATCTTTCGAAGGATGAATTGAAAGGTGGAATAAGCAATGTATAAAGAATTTAATGCTCATCCAAAAGGAATCAAAACAACCGATTGTGTTGTGCGAGCAATCGCAACCGCTAAGAAACAAGATTACATGGAATGTAGAAGAACATTGAATCAGTTTAAAAACGAGTGGGGATTCACCAGTTATAAAGATACAAAGTTTCTATATAAATGCTTCGAAGGTTATCCAAGACTTTTATTCAAAGCGATTAAGGGTGAACCAAGAATTAAAGGTTCAGACTTCATGATTCTTTATCCTAAAGGAACATTCCTAATAAAGATGGCAGGTCACGTAACAGTTTGTGTTGATGGTGTTATTTTAGATACTTGGGACTGTTCTTATAGAAGTGTTTATACTGCTTGGAAGATTGTGTAGGTCTATATGATGAAAACAAACCTTATCAGAAAAGCAACTCACACTGAAATGATTCCACAGGATGAATTTGTCATAGAAAAGATAGTAGTAGTTGATAACAACACCTTTGAATGTTTTATCAATGATCCTCTCAGCGATTATGATTTCATCATCGAGAATATCAAGTATATGTATTGTGATTCGAGTGAAGTGTTTCACTGTATCTTTGTGACTTCCGAAGTACATGACTTTGGAATATTGATTGAAAGCGAAGGATATCATTACGCAAGATACACTGCTTATATTCCAAAAATATTATTAAAAGAGTAGATTCATCATTCAAACGAAATTATTGGAAGCTTCGGCTTCCTTTTTCAATATAGGAGAGTGGCTTTATGAAAATTATTACAAGTGAATCGGTCTTTAGTGGTCATCCTGATAAAATCTGTGACCAAATTAGTGATGCGATTCTTGATGAGATCGGAAGAGCACACGTCTGAACTCCAGTCACCGAATACGAT
>CALKAH010000356.1 GCA_937983315.1 uncultured Acholeplasmataceae bacterium
ATCGTATTCGGTGACTGGAGTTCAGACGTGTGCTCTTCCGATCTAAATGCATGGTGGACTGAGATTGAAAACGGCATGATTTTTCGTCCGTTGATCTCTTCAAATTTACCCCAAACGACACGCGGAATTGCATCGTGTGGGTTGATGTTGTACGCGTGAGATACCTGTGTATAACGTGCCCATGGAAATGTCGTGATATACACTAAATCTTGTCTTACTTCATGGGATAAATCGATAAATTGTGAACCTTGAACATCTGATTGTTGCTTAGCATTTTGAATAAATGAAGTGAGATCTTCACGATAGTCTACCGTAACAATCTTGAATTGGTCACTGCCTTCAATGGCGTCTGTAAACGATGGATGAATGGAATCAAAAAGATAGGGTTCATCATCAACGAATCGATATCGGAAATTTTCGATTGTGTGCATGTTTCGCATCACAAGATGCATAAACGTGAAATAAAACGATTGTTTTTGTTGTTTGATTCGATGATAAAAACGAGTCACATCAAGATCGAACGTCATCGTATACATAGGTACATCGAGATTTTCATAAAATAAAAACGTTTGTTTTCTTGGCCATGTTTCAATGTTAATTTTCATTGTTATCACCTTTGATAAAAGCAATGCGACTTTGCATCATGCGTTTAATCAGTTTACTAAAGAACACAGCGTCATAACCATGAACGGTTTTAAGGGTGTGATATTCATGAACGTTGACACCTGCTTCACTCAATCTTCTCGCATATTCAATACCTTCATCACGAAGACAATCATATTGAGCAGTTTCAATATAGGTTTCTGGCATATCATGGAGTTTTGCAAATGATGGTGAAGCATAATGAAGCATACCATAATCACCATGTTTGAGATACATATCCCACATACTTTTATTGAGAATGGAGTTCCACATCGGTGTATCATGATAGGCTTTCATGGAAGGTGTATCTTGACCATAATCAATGACTGGGTATAATAACATCTGCTTTTTAATTTTAGGACCTTGTTGATCGCGTGAAAGTAGTGCAACTGCAGTCGCTAAATTCCCTCCTGCAGAATCACCAGCAACCGATAGATTCGATGCATCAATTTTTAAGTAGTCTGCATGTTCTTTCATCCATAAAAGTGCATGATAACAATCGAAAAGAGCTGCAGGAAACGGGTGTTTTGGAGCGAGATGATATCTCGCATAGACAGCGCGGTGATGCGTCGCCAAGACAATGTTTTGTAACATGCCTACATGGACAGGTGTACCCGCCATTTGAAATCCACCACCGTGGATATAGAGTAAACCCGGAGCAACTTCTTCTTGACCCTTTCGCTCATAAAGGGTGACACGAACTTTCATGTGTTGATAACCGCGGATCCAAAAATGACGCTGACGAATACCTTTTTTAGGGCGGGTAAAAAACATCGTTAACGCGATGATAAAATTCGCTGTTATGCGTCGAAGTGATGTGTATTTTTTAAAACGAATCGGTTTTAAAATAAGTAATTCTGGATCAACATGGTATGCATTCATCAGTTATCGATTTTTTTGAAACCACGCTTTGTAGTCTCCATATCCTTCCTGCTCCAAACGGTCATAGGGAATAAACCTTAAGGATGCTGAGTTAATACAATAGCGGAGTCCTCCTAAATCACGAGGACCATCGGTGAAGAGATGCCCTAAGTGACTATCGCCTTGTGGACTTCTCACTTCAGTTCGAAACATGCCAAAACTCTTGTCAAGTTTTGTGACAAGTGGTTTAATCGGTTTTGCAAAGCTTGGCCATCCACATGAACTATCAAATTTATCCAGTGATGAAAAGAGAGGTTCACCTGATACGATATCGACATATAGTCCAACTTCATGATGATTCCAAAACTCATTTTGGAATGGTCGTTCTGTCCCATTTTCCTGTGTGACATGGTATTGTAAAGGCGTTAATTTTTTCTTCAAATCTTCTTTATTCATATGATCACCCACCCCCAGTTTAACATAATCCATCCTACGATTTTGATGATGTGCTTAAGATCCCATGACTTTCATGACATCGATTGCTTGCATCAATTCATCGGCTTCTTTGATCAGTAAATCAAATAAATCATGCATCTCATCAAGCGTGTTTTTTCTCGCATGTTCCATCATCAAATTGAGGATCCATACCAACCGTTTACCACTTAAATATGCACAAGAGCCTTTAAAATAATGAGCTGTCGAAACAATATGTTCGGCGTTTTTTTCTTGGATAGCAACTCTTATTTTTTCAAGGTCTTTCGGATATTCTTGCTGGAATGTCATGATCACTTCTTTTGCGATATCGTATGAGCCTTCAAACCGTTTTAAGAAATCTTGACGATCAAAGACGATGAGTTCATCCGGAATATGCAAGGTGTTCATCCCGTTTAAGTGTTTTCTTAAAACCTGAGATAATGAATCCATTTTAATCGGTTTATAAATGACATCATTCATTTGTGATTGTTTGAGCATGTCATAATCATTAAAATAGGCATTCGCTGTCACTGCGATAATTGGTGCATGAGAAGATGGTGTGCCTAATGAACGAATCCGACGTGTTGCTTCAAGTCCATCCATATGTGGCATTTGAATGTCCATTAAGATGACATCAAAGGTGTGTTCTTTAACTGCTTCAATCGCACGTTGACCACTTTCAGCAAGCATCGATGTCATCCCCATATTACTTAATATGCTTTCAAGTGCAATACGATTTAATCGATTATCATCGACAATCAGTGCATGTCCTGAGATCTTTTTGGTATATTCAGAGGCTACTGTTTTATGCAACTCATGGATGGTTCGCATTAACCGTTGCAAAAGCATCATGCGTGAAATTGGCCATTCGATCATGCCATCCATCTTCTTAAATCGTCGTTGATCGAGATGATGAAGTGCAAACATGAGCACATCATGTTTGCCATACATGTCTTTATATGTATTGATGACTTCCGTTGACTTAACATTGACTTCAAAGATCATGACATCAACTTTATGTGTCTCGATATGCTTTTCATCAAACGTATGCACACCCATCGATTCAATGAGTGGCTTAAAGCGTGATGGCTTTTGATCATGAATGAGTAAAAAATCATACGGTGCTATCGCATCAAATGATTGCTTTTGTCCGATTTGATAAGGTAGTGTAACTTGAAAAGTCGATCCTTTTTGGAGTTCACTTTCAACATGAAGTGTTCCACCTAATAGCTGTGTGAGTTGTTTGACGATGGTTAATCCGATACCTAAGCCTTGGTATTCGCGACGATCGGATACATCGGGCAAATAGAATGCATCAAACAATTCAGAAATGCTATCTTTGGATACACCTATTCCTGTATCAGAAACATAAAAATGGATGTTTTGATGTTCTTCATCCAACTTGCACCCTAATGTGATCGAACCTTTCTCAGTGAACTTAATCGCATTGGACAAGAGGTGTGAGAGGATTTGTCTGATTTTTCGATCATCCATGATGACATCGAATTGGATACGATAATCAAATTCAAAGTGTGTATCCAAACCCTTTTGTGCAATACTTCGTTGATGCATCTGGATTAATCTGACAAGTTCATCCTCAAGATTAAATGATCGCAGCTGAATCTCCATCTTACCTGATTCAAGTGCTTCAAGATCTAAAATACGATCAACCATCGTTGAAAGATGATCCGCTGAACGTTGACCCATGTCAATAAACTCTTTTTGATCTTTGGTGAGATCGGTTGTTTGTAACAAATAAAGTGCGTTATGAATGCCGTTGAGTGGTGTTCTGATTTCATGCGATACATTGGCAACGAATGCATATTGATGGCTTTGTTTCGTTGTGGTTTGTTCGGATTGAAGATTGCGTTCTTGTTTCAATAAATGAAGCGATATCTTCAATGAAATAACGTTAATAAATGTGTCAAAACTGTCAGATAAAATGATCGAGAAATCGTGTGGACGACGATGGTTTTCAAATGAAAGATATCCAATGAAGTGTTCTTCATGAGAAAGAGGAACAAGCATCATGCTTGTAATAGGATGGCCTTTTAAGGAAGATAACCATGTTTGTTCAATATCTTTTGATTGAAAAGGATTGAGTATCAGAGGATTTTTCTCTAATAGATGAATCCATGATACAGATTGATCACCGTGAATTGGAAAACTGATGACATCAAGTGGTTTTATACCTAAGTGACACCATTCACTTACCACAAAGAATGTTTGTTCATGAGGTTCAAGCAAACATAACGTGATACGATCAGCATCAAAAAATTCTCCAATAGGTTTAAGGACTTCCGTAAATGGAGTACCTAACCATCCTTCATGTAACGATAAAAGATGATGGGTTGCTTTTAGCATGATGTGATCACGCTTTTTTTCATCCATGATTTGATTGATCATGATTATCATGCACTCCTTCATCCTTTTTTCTCATTATACCTTATTTTCAATCGTTTCAGACAAGGCTAAAAAGAAAAGGGATTGTTATCCCTTATAAGTTAGCAAAGCGATGAGCGATGGAGCTTGCTGCAGCAGCACTGATTGCACCCACGATATCATCTAAAAAGGTATGGCATTTATTGGTTTTTTTACCTTCTTCATCGAGTCGTCCGATGATTCCTGGTTTCACTTTATCAACATAACCAAAGTTGGTAAAACCGATCGAACCATACACGTTAACAATCGATAATGCGAGGATTTCATCGATACCATAAAGTCCATAGTCATTTAAAAGCATTGATGACAAAGGTTCTGATAATTTTCCTTGTTCAGCTAAAATATCGAGTTCAAGTCCTGTGAGAACAGCATGCTGAACTTCACGCTTTAAGACGACGCGTTTCACGTGTTCTAAACATAATTCAAACGTTAAAAAGGGGATATACTTTTTTTGAAGATCCAATGTGATTTGTGCCATATCTTCAAGTCTGACACCTCTTTCTTCAAGACGTCTAACAACCACATCGTATTTTTCCATGTCGTTTAAACGGTTAACATCGGGATTAGTCGTTTGCATGTAATCATCCTTTCTTTAAGGGGGTAAGATAGATTATACACATCTTTTGTTTGAATGCCAAGCCTATTTCATTCTTTTGATCATGAATCCTCTCGTTTGATGATCATATATCCACTGATGGTAATCGTATCATCAACCTTTAAATCCTTTCTTGCAGTCAAGAAGTCTGAACTCAAGATCTGCGCTCCACTTTCAATCGCATCCATGAATCGCGCTTGGTCAAAGATTAAGGATTCATCAATTCGTGTGCGAACGATAAAGTTTTGACTGACTAAGTCTTGAATGGATGCAACATCAACATCGTTATGTATCACAAAGGATGCATAGTCATGGTCGAGATCATCTGCATAAGAACCGATAAACATGGGTTGTGTTTTCAACGTAGGATCAAGTGCTTCATAGTCATCATTTTTATTATTAGGGTGTAAGATAAAGATCACTTTTCCTTGAAGTGATTTGACACTTGGCCATCCTGTTGTTTGAATCGTTTCTTTAAGCGATAAACCCTCTTCAATCATATCACCTGGCGAAAAAAGATGATCACCGAGTTTAAGTTCAATCAATTCATTCAATTCCATCAGTACGTCAGCATCAATGACCTGAAGAGCATGATCAAGCATCATCCAATCTTCTTTGATTTCCATCAAGATGATGATGGGAAGATGATTGGGATTATATTCAGAGTAGAGTGCGATTTCTTCGAGTGCCATCGCAAAATCAGGCGCTACACTGCTATTATCAACCAAAGGTACATGGGTTAAGACAAAGGATGATTTTCTCTTTCTGACATCAAATTCCATGCTACGAACACCAAGATTGAGTTGATCGGTGATGTTTTTATATGCATATCGTAATGCACGTGCTTCATCAAAAGAATCACCTATGCCGACAAAGAATCGACCCAAAGCTGTACTCATTCCTTTATAACTGTTATGGCTTGCAAGCATTTGAATGTCATTGAGTTTGACGGACTCATCATTGATATCAAAATCATAAAAAAGTGATTCATCAACCGGTTCATAATCATCATTGTAATCAGCGATTAGATTTTTCATGTGACGAATTTGAACTTGTGAATCATAGATTTTGACAGTGAATAAACGAAAGACAATTAAACCAAAAAGAACAATCACGGATAAGATAGAGATCAGGATAATCTTTAGTATTTTAATCATGTGTTCACCTTCTTCTAATTATTCTCAACGCGTATGAGCTCATTAATCGATTGTCGAACATGACAAACGATCCATGAATCAAGAGGTTGCAAGGTTTCTGCAAAAGATAGAATGGATGCTGCAGATGATCCTAAAGAAGAATACCCTTGAATCATCGATGTCAACCAAGGTTTTAGGTGTGGGTCATGGGATTCAATCCGACGTTCAAGGTTGAAAGGATCGATCCATTTCCCTTGAATCGGATGAAGGATAAGATAGGCTTTAAGGACATGATCGATAGCATAATGCTCGATAAAGCGTTGTGCAGATAATCTTTCTCCCCGAAGAGCGCGCATCACACCTACATAAAGATTGGTGATAGCTTCATGGATTTCATCAATAGGTTGAACGTTATCTGGTTGAGGTAATGATTTTGCATCAAGCAGTGTCGGTTCTTGATAACCTTGTTTTTGATAGACTAAACGCGCTTGATTTTGGATAACATGAGGGATTTCACGTCGTCCAAATATCGCAAATTCGCCATAAATCCCATCTTCAAAAAAGAATTTATACCCATCTTTCGTGTTCTTAAAAGAGAAAGCGACTGGGTAACATTGATTTAACCACGATAAATCATCAATCATCTCTTGTTTTAAATCATCTTCTGTAACAATGAAAAAATCGAGATCTGAGTAATCATCAAGTCTATCTTGCTCAACTCCAATCGATCCTAATGCGAGAACAGCTAAAACACGATCATTGATCGAAACATGCTTTGCGATCTCATTCATTCGTTCGATTAAACGTAAACGATTCATCCTATCACCTGTCTCTATTATACTTAATAATCCCAAAAATCATCCCTGATGAAAGAACAATGAAATGCTTCAGATCGGAAGAGCACACGTCTGAACTCCAGTCACCGAATACGATCT
>CALKAH010000357.1 GCA_937983315.1 uncultured Acholeplasmataceae bacterium
AGATCGTATTCGGTGACTGGAGTTCAGACGTGTGCTCTTCCGATCTCGTATCATCAATCATCAGTCATGGCAATGATATTCCACTTATCCCAACACTTTATACTGTTCAAGAATTAAATGACATGGGACCTGTTGATCCATCGATTTATTTGTTGTATGTCGATGTGATGGGACATCTTGAAAGAGATGATTATAATGAAATTTATTATCTCGTCGACGAACTGATGAATCGTGTATACATCTTTACGATGGAATTCGATGACTTAAGTGTATTGAACAGTTTTGTTGGTTCAGATGTTCGTATTCGTGGTTTATGGATGAATACACAAGATGCAGGAGCTCCTGTGGTTGTTTTCTTGAATCGTCCAGGGGATGTTGGTCCGATGTTTACCGATGCAGAACTCGCAGCTTATTTAGGAAATAAACTCGAAGAAACATATGCAACCAAGATCGTTCGTCCGGGATCGACTCAAAAGCTTCCTGTTGACTATCCAAATTACGATGTCAATATCGTCTATGAAGTATTAACGAATGCATCGCTTTATAATGTTTCAACCGGCTATGTTTCAGATACGATTACTGAACATACCGCAATAAGTATTCGTGCGACCATTACCGTAGGCATTGAAGTGGTCATCGTCGAATTTGATATGATTGTTGAACCCATTGCAACTTCAACCATTGCTGAATTCCTTCTTGGTGATGAAAACGAAACGTTTGTTGTTCGTGGTGTTGTCGTGCTTTCACAATTTGAAGAAGGACCCATCATCATCGCTGATGAAACAGGATACATGTTTATTGTGAAGAAACTTCCTGTTCAGCTTGGTGATGAAATCATTGTTGAAGGTATTGTTACCCTTGAAATGGGCATCAAATTGATGTGGGATTATGAAACAACGATGCTTGTTGAAATTGTATCTCATGGTGTAGCTAATCCATTAACGCCTGAAATCTTTACGATTCCAGCACTGAATCTTCTTAATATGGAAGATGTATCCAATTGGGGTCGCTATGTCGAAGTCACCGGTTATGTGATGTATATGGAAGAATCATTCTTCCCCATTTTACAGGCTGAACTTGGATCAGGTGAAATTGTTCCATTTGTTCCCGTTTATGTTTTCCAAAGTGGAATGTTCCCGGATTATGAACAACTCTATCAATATAATGGTTTGCGTGTTGTATTAAAAGGATTCCTATTACCCAATATGGATGAATCAGATCCATATGCACCAAACAAGATGATTTTAGTTCCTTCTGAAGAACAAATCATTCTCGATTATGAAACGGATCAAGAAAAGATGGATGCACTTATCATGATGGGTCAATATCATCTAGAAGGTAAGATTTTTAGACCGGGTAACGATCTTGAATTACCCGATGAAATGCCTGTTTTAGGTGCAACCTTCGTCTGGGAATTCTTAGGTGATCTTACAGGTATCTTTGATCCAGTGAACATGGTATTCCTTGATGTCACTGAAGAAGAAACCGTTCAACTTCAAGCAACTGTGACAATCGGTGCGATTACTGAAACACACGTCTTTACCTTAACCGTTCAACCTTATCCATTGATTATGATTGAAGATTTCTATGGTTTACAAACAGGTGAATATGGTAAGTTGAATGTTGTGGTTGTTGAAGTCCTCAACGATTATGATGTCATTCTACAAGAACCTATGAGTAGTTTATTACTTCATGCTTATGGCTATACTGGTCTTGTAGAAGGTGATCAGATCATTATCTTTGGTCGTAAGGAAATGAATAATGGATCTGTTTATATCGATGAAGGTAGTGAAGGTTACTATTCAGTTTTAGCTGTTGATATGAAATCACCACATATCGTGGTAGATGGACAGCTTAGTGATCTTGCGACACGCGATTTTGAACAGATGAATTTGATGTACTATTATGCAGTTAAAGGTCATCTCATCTATGATGAAGATGCAATGAGTTATTATTTAACCGATGGTCTATATACACTCGGTATATGGGTCGAAAATGTTGATGTTGATGCCGCATTAGCAATGTTTGTGGATCAAGATGTTATCATTAAGATGCTCAACTATGAAGCTTGGTGGACATCACAAGGTTTGATGTGGACAGGTTACGTGATCGATGGTGTTGATATTGTTGTGGCAACAACCTTTACGGATCAAGATATCGCCGATATCATGATGGCTTATGCACAAGTAAGACTCGATGTGCAATATAAAGATGGTTTGAGCTACTTCTTACCATTGACTCACGGAATTTATGAAGGCACTTACACGATGGCGGTTCAAGCCGTATATGCTATGGATGCATCAATTAATGATGGTGTCATTACATTTAAAGAGTCTGCTACAGATTTCCAAATCGTCATCGATGTTACAGTAACCTATCAAACAGTGACCTATACAGTACCTGTAACCGTCTTTGTCTATGCCTATGAAGATCCAATGCCATCATTTAATTCGGGTTCGCTCGGTATGCTTCCAACTTTCGTTGGTGAAACCCCAATGGGTGAATTTGCTGGACTTTATGTTCATCAAATTGACAGATCCAATGACTGGATGGGTGGCGATTATCTTGAAGTTTATTTAGAAATGCCATATCCTTCTGATCTTGGTGCTGAATACTATACGATTCAATATTGGGATGTGATGACATCAACATGGGTCACGATAACCAATTTTGATGGACCACTCAAATCATATTGGGATAATTTTGTTCTTCAAAATCCAGGTAATATCACGGTACGTGTCGTCACAGATACAGGGTTGATTTCTAATGAAGTTTCGTTATTCCACACAGAAATAGATACTTACTTTGCAGGTTGGAGTTACGATATGAGCAGCTATATCACAGGAACGATGTATCCCTATGTGGGATATGGTATCCAATTTGATACGCTTGCTATCTTTGATCTCATGGGTAATCAAGTCTATAACGGATATAACATTCAGTGGTATCGAATCAATCCCTACACATTCGCTGAAACACCAATTCCAGGAGCGAACGGTCATTTATATGTCACCACGCTAGCAGATGTTGGTTATTATTTAATGTTTGAAGCGCGTGGTAACGAAATGAGTGCAGGCGGTGTCTTAAGAGTCTTGATTGAAGATGCACCAAAGATTCCTAATCAGGGTTATGTCACCAATGTGACGAATATGGGGTTTGATATTGGTTTTGATTACCAAGTAAGTTTACAGACTTTAATTGATAACCTCTTCATGTATGATCAAAGCGGTAACCCAGTGGCTATTGATACGATTCAAACCACTGACGAACCCAATGTTTATCACGTTTCACTTGATTATTCGATGATCAATGCATTCTATGTTAATCTAATCACTGATGTCATGGTGATGGTAGGAGATAGTGATTATCATATGATGCAAGGCGTTTATGTAGAGATTTACGAATGGTTCTAGGACTTAATCGAGGAGCTTCTGTTCATTGAACAGGAGCTCTTTTTTTGTTTATTTCTTACGAATTTATTAGATTATCCATCTTTTTATTAAAATGTGATATCATAAAAAGTAATCGTAATAAGAGGTTCAATATGGCTCAATCGATTCAAATTCATGCGTTTTCCATTATCATCCTCTTTGTACTCTATATGAGTACTAAGCAACAAGCGCGTTCTATCAGACAGAAGAACCGATTTTTTGTTGCACTTTTAGCACTCAACGGGCTAACCATGAGTATGAAAATCTTAATGGCATTAACCAAAGGTTACGTTAGCGGAATTGAAGAAGTTATCCTACATGGATCAACTGCCATCTATTACATGAGTTCTGTTGTCATCGTGTTTCATTGGTTACTCTATTTACATAATCACGTTAAAGGTGAACAAACAACTAAAAAGTATTTGATGATTGCGATTGCACCATATCTTTTGATGAGTTTTGTATCGATTATCTTGTCACTTGCTGGTATTCCTGTGATGTATCGAATCCAATCAAGCGGAAATATAGAGCGCTACTTCATGTATGGTCCCGTGATCTTTACTGCTTATATCATCATGATTGGATCGATCATTTATGTTCTATGGCATAAAGATGATTTAACCAAAAGTGAATTTACGACACTGATGATGTACTTACTGCCACCAGCAATTGGAATATTTTTAAATGAAGCTATCGATGGAGCTGAACTTTTATGGCCTTCAATGACGGTTTCATTATTGATTGTTTATGTGAATATCCAATCGAAGATGACGAATACCGATCCTCTTACGGGTGTTTTTAACCGAAGAGAATATGAAAGACAAGTCGCATATATATCCAATGATAAAGTGTTCAAAAGAGGTGTTGGTGCTATCATTATTGATATTGATGATTTTAAACAAATCAATGATATTCATAGTCATCAAGTCGGGGATAGCACGCTTGTCGATGTCAGCCAAATCTTACAGCTCAGTGTACGTAAAAATGACTTTATTGCACGCATTGGTGGGGATGAATTTTGCATGATTATCGATAGTGATCAAGAATCCATTTTACATGATGTAATTAATCGCATTCATCAACACATGGATATCTATAATGAAGAAAAACAAGATCAATTTCAAATTCATTTATCCATGGGTTATGGAATCTTTGATCAGAAAAATCACGGAGATCGGAAGAG
>CALKAH010000358.1 GCA_937983315.1 uncultured Acholeplasmataceae bacterium
ACCACCGAGATCTACACTCTTTCCCTACACGACGCTCTTCCGATCTGGATTAATAGCCGCATTTCGGTTATACCATCCATAATGATCGATAGCCTTTTTTGAAAGATTATAGGTATCTTGATAATCACCATCAACCATGATGACATGTGCACCATAAATTTGAAGTTGCGCAAGTTTCCCTAAAGGTGCTCTTTTTGGAACAAAGATATATGTCTTAATGCCCATGCGTGCTGCGCTTGCGGCTAAAGACGATGCCGCGTTACCTGTTGAACTGCATGAAATAATCGGGTTATGTTCTTCAATCGCACGT
This sequence comes from uncultured Acholeplasmataceae bacterium, assembly GCA_937983315.1. Lineage (GTDB taxonomy): Bacteria > Bacillota_I > Bacilli_A > Acholeplasmatales > Acholeplasmataceae > Peloplasma. Next base: position 311 of record CALKAH010000358.1, read on the forward strand.
AAAACAGCAATCGCGCTTGCACGATCTTTGAGTGAACCACTTGGATTGAGTCCATCATCTTTGATATAGAGTTCTCGAACATGAAGAATCTTGTGAAGATGATTCGTTTGATATAAGGGTGTCCATCCAATCTTAAGCATCTTCGGTGTATGTGTGCTTTCGATTGGTAATAATTCTAAATATCGAAACATCGTGTAATCATGATTATGTTCAAGAGATTGGCGATTCAATGTGCTTTTCATCGCCTGATAATCATATAAAACATCTAAGATACCTTCATCACCACACAGGGGACATGTGGTTTTAACTTCATTTGGATGAAAAATTTGATGACACTTCGTGCATTGTAAACCTGTGATATATGGATTCATGATTGAGCCTTCTTATCATATGCAATCGGGATAATACGAAATGATTCAACGTCAAATAAACCGCGATCGGTCAGTTTGAGCTTAGGAATAACGGGTAAAGCTAGAAATGCGAGTGCGATAAAGGGGTCACCCATATCTTTCTGATATCCCATCTCGTTCATCTTTTGCTTCATTCGAGAGAGTGATTGTTCAACATGGTGTTCTAGTTGATTGGTCATGATCCCTGAGATTTCGAGTTGAAGATAATCAACAACACGATCATGTTCAACAATAACGATTCCGCCTTGGAGTTCTTTAATCTTTTGTGTCGCACATCGCATCGCTTCATCTGAGGTTCCAGCTATCACGATATTATGTGAGTCGTGTGCGATGGTCATGGCGATTGCACCATCTTTGAAACCAAATCCTTTCACAAGACCCACAGCCATGCTGTTTCTCTTGTGGTGTCTTTCAATGACTGCAAGTTTCATGATGTTCTGTTCTGGATGATAGTTGAAATGATGATCCTGATGATCAACTTTTTCAATGAGATGATGGGTGATAATGTTATTTTTAATTAAACCAATCACATGTGCATATTCTTGATCAAGAGGTAAATCAAACGAGATGAAATCATCATTGAATTGAACCGTGTTCAAAACATCACGTGGTATCATCTGCTTATGCTCGAATAGAGGAACACCATCTTTTGCGACAAGTTGACCTCTCTTGTAAACATAGGCTGGGTCAATGTGCTTAAAATCGTTAAAGACGATAAAATCAGCCATTTTACCGGGAGCAAGTCCTCCCACATCCTTTAAGTGATAGCATGTTGCAGCATTAATGGTTGCCATCGAGATAGCATCGATTGGGTCAATTCCTTCTTCGATTGCTAAATTCACATTATAATTGATATGCCCTTCTAGACGAATATCTTCAGGGTGTTTATCATCTGTACAAAAGAGTGTACGGTTGAGATATTTCTTCTTTAATCCTTGAAGTAAAGGTCTTGTATTTCGCGTCGCTGAGCCTTCTCTTAAGTGAACATACATACCTCGTCTAATGCGTTCGATCATCGGTTGTGGATAGGTACACTCATGATCGGTTTGAATGCCAGCATAGGCATAAGCATTCAAATCGAATCCACACAGGTCAGGTGCATGTCCATCAATGTTTGACGTTTTCATCACATCTATTTTTTCGTGAATCATTCGATCACCTTGAATTACGGAAGGATAGTCCATAACTTCCCCCAAACCAATGACACGAGGATGTTTTTTAAGTTTCTTAATATCTTGAGCAGTAATGATGGCTCCACTGTTTTCATCTTTGGTTGCTGGTACACAAGAAGGTATCATCATATAGACATTGAGTGGAATGTGTTCACTGCTTTCTAGCATAAATTCAATCCCTTTAATCCCACTAACGTTTGCAATCTCATGGGGATCAGCAATAACCGTTGTTGTTCCTTTGGGAACGACAATACGCGCAAAACCACCAGGTGTTAGCATTGATGATTCAATATGGACATGACCATCGATGAATCCTGGTGCGATATAATATCCTGATAGATCAACTTCTTCGATACCTTGATAATCACCAATACCAAGAATGATACCATCGTGAACAGCAAGATCTTTTTCTTCGATTTCTTTACTGTAAACATTGATGATTTTCGCATGTTTAAAGACGAGTGTTGCCTTTTCTAATCCTCGACACATATTCAAGATGCGTTTTTTATCCATGCCATCATTCCTTTCCAATGGATGCGATAAAATCAATCAGTAAATTGATCGCAACCTTTTTTCGGTAGACCTTTGTTGATCTCTGATCATCAATGGGTTGTATCCATGGATCATATGCGTTGATGATATGATCTTGTATCTTGTATAAATCTCTCGTTTTCGTACCGATGATTTGTTTTTCAATATCGGGTTTTCTTAATACTGTTTGATAGACAGCACCCCACGCCATACGAAAATCAACGATGGTATCGTCTTGACATGTAGCGAGTCCAATCAATGAAACTTTCGATATAGCATCAGCTTTTCTAGGTCCCACTTTAACCCATTTTTGATATTCATCATGACGGTTGGGAATCATGATTTCTGTCATGATTTCATCGGGTTTGATGATTGTTTTTCTGGGGCCAATAATGAATTCTTGTATCGGAATGATTCGTTTTTGATGGATACTTTGTAGACACACTGATGCATCAACGGCATAGAGATAGACCAGTGTATCTCCTGCAGGTGATGCATTGCAGATATTTCCTGCAAGTGTCGCAAGATATCTAATACCTGGAGATGCAATATCGGAAATGACATCTTTTAATAGCTTTGGAACCAGGTTTGAATGCACCATTGTTTCTAAGGTAGTTAATGCACCAATATGAAGTGACGTCTCATCTGTAACTATATAATTCAGTTCTTTTATATGATTGATGTAACAAACATTCTTCTTAAAATGAGGGGGAGTTTGTGCGGTTGATCGATGTTGAACCATCAGATCTGTACCACCAGCAAGAATCATGTATGTGCCATCTTGGATGATCGATAAAGCTTCCTTAAGTGTAGAAGGGATCATGTGATTTACCATAATCCTTCACCTCGTTTGGCTGCTCTTAAAATAGCTTTAATGATCATGTTATATCCTGTGCACCGACAAAGATTACCTGTTAAGGCTTCTCTAACTTCATCTTCAGTGGGGTGTGGATTTTGTGTTAATAAACTTTGAGCAGCTAAGATCATCCCTGGTGAACAAATCCCACATTGTGATCCACCTTCTTCTATCATCGCTTCTTCAATCACATGATACTGTGGAGTCTTACTAAATCCTTCAATCGTTGTGATCTTTCGATCTTTCACATGAGCAAAGGGCATCAAGCAACTATGGGCAATGTGACCATCCAAAAGAATCGCACATGCTCCACATTCACCTTCACCACATCCCTCTTTCGTCCCTTTGAGGTGAAGTTCATCTCTTAAAACATCCAAAAGTCGACGACTTGGATCGGTATCATGTTCGATGATTTGGTTATTCAATACACATTTAATCTTCATGTTCAATCAACTCCACGATCATCTCTGGTGTTGCTGGAATCTTATGTATCGGCTTCTTGATGGCCATCTCAATCGCTAAAGCAACTGCAGGTGCTCCACCAACAAGCGTCAGTTCACCTAAGCCTTTCGCCCCATATGGACCTAATGCATAGGGGTTATCCATAAAGATGGTTTCTGTTGGACAGACATCTTTTGAAGTGGGGATGATATAATCGGTGAAATTTTTATGGATAACTTTGCCTTCACGAACATCCATTTTTTCAAGATATCCAAAGGCGACACCTTGTGCAATACCACCATCAGCTTGGCCCAAGGCTAAGCGTTCGTCGATGACTTTTCCAATATCATAAACACTCCATATATGTTTGAGATTCACTTCATAGGTTATCGGATTAACCTCAACTTCAACGACATTAACACCCCATGAGTATGCAGGATAGGCATCACCTTGAAGTTTTTCTTCATTCCACTTCATGTATTCAGGTTGAACATACGATTCAATGATTTCCATCTTTTCATGACTCTTCCATGATTGTTTCAGTTTGAGTGCTGCACGTGCGAGTAAACCCCCAACAATCATGGTTGTTCTGGATGCAACCGTTGGACCAGAATCGGGGACATCATCCGTATCAGCACCTTCATAAATCACATGGATATCTTGACGATCTAAAACATGTTCAACAATTTTCTTTAATGTCGTCAGTTGACCTTGTCCCATATCGACAGTTGCAACTTCAATATAGACATCATCTTTCTCATCTTTGATGAGTTTGACTTTTGCATGAATATGTTCAGCTTCACCACTACCTGTGAATCCACATCCATGAAGGAAGAAACTCATGCCGATGCCTTGATAAGATAATGGATGATGGTATCTCTTGCTTTTCTCGATATAATCTGACATCTTGATCGCTTTTTCAATCATTTTAGGCATGATGATTGGATCTCTAAATAATCCGCTTGTTGATGTTAGATCGTTTTGTTTCGCAAGATGACTCATGCGAAATGTTAGGCTATCTATCTTTAACCTCTTTGCGAGATGTTCTATCATCATATCGACAGCAAAAATCATTTGGGGTGCACCAAAACCTCGAAAAGCTCCAGTAGGCACTGTATGGGTGAGATAAACATCACCTGTCACATCTAAATTCGTTATGGTATACGCGGAAGTTGCTGCTAACATCGCGCGTGAAAGCACGACACTGGATAAACCGATATAGGCTCCACCATTGATACTGACATGTGTTTTGAAAGCTGTGATATGATTGTTTTTGATTGCAGCTTGAATCGTGATATAGGATGGATGTCTCTTCGTGGTTGAGATCATATCTTCTTCACGCTCATAGATCATCTTGATGGGCACATGAATATGATGAACTGCAACTGCGAGTTGACAAGCGATCATCGATGGAAATTCTTCTTTCCCACCAAATGCTCCACCAACTGCAGGTTGTATGACGCGAACATTCTTATCATCATAACCCAGAGCTTCTAGAACAGCATTTTTAACATAATACGGGCACTGAATCGATCCTATTAATGTGATTTTGTCATCTGTTTCTGGATATGCAATCATGCCTTGTGGCTCAATATAGGCTTGTTCTTGGTACCCTGTTTCAAAACGTTCTTCAATAATCTGATCAGCATCATCAAATGCTCGTTTCGGATCACCTTTTTGGTAAGATTTCGTGATCACCACATGACCTTGATCAAACGTGGGTTGCTTAGGTTCATAGATCACTTCAATTTGACTTAAGATGTTTTGAATGACTTCTTGATCTTGACCAATCACAAGTAGTATCGGTTCACCGATATAATTGACTTCTTGATCCGCAAATACTTTCCAATCCTCTTCAATCATTTTCACCACATTTTTGTAAGGAAGGTGACTCGCATCGATGATGTAATAACCTTCTGGAAGAGAGGGTTTATTGACATGGAAATTCGCATATGGATAAATGGATCTTAGTGTTTTGGCATAGTAAAGACCAGGAATCTCATAGTCACTGACATAGCGTGCTCTTCCCGATAATTTTTCAGGATTATCAACTTTGGGTATTGATTTTGATATATCCTTCATGTTTAACCTCTAATGATCCATCACGATTGCGTGTGTTGGACATTTAGCAACACATAGACCACATTCAAAACATTTATGTTCATCAAATGTGATCTTATCGAGCATCTCAATCGCAAAATATGGACAGACTTTCACACAAAGATCACATGTGATACATTTTTCTTCAATGAGAGTAGGTACAGAACGTTTATATTTAACTTCATTCTTTAAAACAGTTTGTTTGACTTCTTCAACACTACTAAATCCATATTTTTGAAGTCTTTCTGGTAAATCATCAATGATTTTTTTATAGAGTTGCTTTCCTTTGATAAGTGCAGCTGAAAGCATTTGGACTGCACTGGCACCTGCTAAAAGAAATTCAATCACATCATCTGCAGATTCGATTCCACCTACTCCAATGACAGTGAGTGATGGTTCTGCCTTTTTAATCGTATAGATCGTTGCAAGTGCTAACGGTTTAATCGCAGGTCCTGATGTCCACACAAAACCTGATTCATTTCCATAGATGATCGATTTGGTTTGAAGATCAATTTTCATGGTCGGTCCAAGAGAGTTGATTGCAACCACCCCATTGGCTCCATTTTCCTTGATGACTTTAGCAAAACCTGCTGGATTAGGGATATGTGGACTAATCTTCATATACAAAGGCTTTTTTGTATGTTTTCGAATCGTCTTTACGGTATCTGCGATCGTATCAAGGTTTGTCCCTACATAGTGGGTTGATACTTCAAACGCATCAGCAAAAGGATCCAATAAAGGAATGAGGACTTCCATATCTTCCTTGGTATAACCAACGCTGATCCATAGAGGTATGGTTTTGATTTTCATATAATTGGGTAAAAATGTATGAATCCACGTTTCTTTGGGATACTCGCTCCATAGTTCACTATTCATGACATAGTTTTTTTCACTATAGATACAAGGTTTAGGGATATGTGCATCATGGGTGGAAATTGTTTTAGCCACCATTGCACCACATCCTAGATCTTGTAGATACTTCATCTTTTCATCATCACCCACAAGTGGTCCAGCTGCTGGCATCAGTGGGTTTTTTAATCTAAATCCATCAAATGAAGTGGTTATATCCATCGATTACACATCCTTACTCAAGATGTCCCACAAGCGTTTTGATGCTTGTTGGGCTTGTTTGATTTTATTTTCTAATGATGTTTTGATTTGATAATTCTTGATTTTTATGTCTCCTTTAATCCATACATGCTTGGGTTGGAAAGCATTGAACATACCGAAGAACAGATGTCCAAAGGCATTTTCTTCACTCGCTTCTGTTGGAGGAATATAAGGAATCATTAAGAGATCTGCTTGATAACCTTGTTTGAATTCTCCAAGTTTCGTTTCAAGCATTGAGTTTGCATAGGTGTACGTATCATGAATCATCTTCAAAAGATTCGATAATTGAAATGGATTGGGGCTTTGGTCTTGATGATGCATCATGTAATAAAGTGCTAAATATTCAGTGGTTATGCTGGATGAAATGCCGTCATTACCAATAATCACTGGAATCTTTTTTTCAATGAATCGATGAATGGGTGGACATCCAACGCCATTATTCATGTTTGAACTGATGTTGACTGCAATGACACTTTGGTGTTTTTGAATCAAGTCGAGTTCATCATCATCGATATGAATGGCATGAGCAATGATACTGTTGGGATTGAGTAATCCATGATCGGCTAAACGATGAATAATGGGCTTATTGTATCTCATCTTCGCATCAAGTTCATCCATCTCACTTTCAGCAACATGGATATGAATCGGACGATCACCAAGTTTCTTTTTGACCTGTTTAAGTGTTTGTTCACTGAGTGATGAGGATGCATGTAGACCAAATAAACCACGTTTAAAATCTGATACGGATTTTGACGCAAATGACACATTTTCCTGAATACATGCCTTAACATCAAAGCGGTCACTCGTTTCAAATGCATAGATTCCTCGAAGGCCTACATCATGTGATACAGCACGCGAAAGCATCTTTAATGACCCTCTGATATCTTTTCCACTGGCATGATGATCAATAATGGTTGTCACGCCATGCTTAAGGAAATCAGATGCAAAAACAAGCCCACTGTAATAAATCATATCAAGATCAAGATGTCGATCTAACTTCCACCATAACTGATCCAAGATCTCTTGAAAATGATGAGGATGAAAGGGCATCATCAATCCTCGAGCAAATGCCGAATAGAGATGGGTATGACCACAGATAAGCCCTGGTAATACCCAGTGATCTTTCCCATCGATGATAGTATAGTTGCGGTTGATAAATTGCTTCATCAAGCCTATTTCAAGTATTTCTTCATCGAAAATGATATACGCATCTTCCGTGAAATGATGGAAATCGTAGAGTGTTGTGTTAGTGATAGCTTTAATCATGAACCGGTCCCCCTTCTATCCAACGACCTGGATGTTTCACAAGGACACCTTGATCGAGAACGACTTCTCCACGACGGATGACAATCAGTGGTTTTCCATGAACTTTCATGTTTTGATACACAGTATAATCACACGTTCCATGATGTGTATAAATCAAGTGGTCAACAGGCATATTGATCACTACATCTGCATCATAGCCGATATCTATTTTTCCTTTATGCTTCAAGCCTTGAATGATTGCTACACGCTGACTCATTAAATCAATAGCTTTATCCCCAATATGCTTTCTCATGATGGGTAATGAGAACTCAATACCAC
>CALKAH010000359.1 GCA_937983315.1 uncultured Acholeplasmataceae bacterium
CGACCAACGAGATCTACACTCTTTCCCTACACGACGCTCTTCCGATCTATGGAAATGGTTATGTTTTTTTAAGTCATAGCAGTGAAGATATAGAAATCGTGAAAAGGATTAAAGGTTCCATCGAGAAAAATGGTATCAAAACATGGTTTTCTGAAGATGACATCAAATATGGAGATAGTTATGCAAAAGCAATTGAGGATGCTATCTCAAAAGCATCATGCTTTCTCGCAATCCTATCCTCAAACTCAGTACAATCAAAATGGGTGGAAAAAGAAATCGATCGTGCTTTAAATCATGGTGTTGTTGTCATTCCATTACTTGTTAATGATATCAAACTTCCCGAAGCATACTCCTTCTATCTCACAAATAACCAATTTTGTAGATTAAGTAATCTTACAACCGAAAGTTTCGATAATCAGATGATGAAAATCATTAATGTTATCAAATCAACATTGATGTAAGTTGTTAAATTGAATAAAAAAACCGGGACGATAGTTTAATTTTATCCCGGTTTTTTTGATGTTATTACTTGATTTCTCCATTACGTTTATATGTTGTAATAATGGATGCTACAAAGTGCTTGACTTCATCATTTTTCAATAATTCTAACGTACTTGAAATCTTCTCAAGTTCAAGCTCTTTTTCTAAGACTTCACGCTGCTTTTCAATGAAAATTTTCTTGTTATCGGTCTTACAATGATCTTCATGGTTATGATCAACTAAGAGCTCTTCAAATAGCTTCTCACCAGGTCTTAGTCCTGTAAATTCGATATTAATATCTTTATAAGGCTTGAATCCAGCTAGACTGATCATCTTTTCTGCAAGATCTTTAATCTTAACAGGTGCGCCCATATCCAAGATAAAGACTTCGCCACCATTGGCATAGACACCACACTGTAAGATAAGTCCTACAGCTTCAGGAATGGTCATAAAATATCTTGTGATATCAGGATGTGTCACAGTAACAGGTCCACCATCAGCAATCTGCTTCTTAAACAGTGGAATCACAGATCCATTGGATCCTAAGACATTACCAAATCTGACTGCTGAGAATTTCGTGACTTTCGAATGGGATTGTTGTTCCTGGATGATGAGTTCTGCATAACGTTTGGTTGCCCCCATAACGTTTGTTGATCTCACGGCTTTATCACTGGATACTAAGACAAATTTCTTCACATTAAACTCATTGCTAAGACTCGCTGTATTATAAGTACCAATCACATTGGTTCTGACTGCTTCGACTGCGCTATCTTCCATGAGTGGTACATGCTTATACGCTGCAGCATGGAATACGATTTCTGGTTTCACCAACTCAAAGATCGATTTCAATATTTCTCTGTTATACACGGATCCAATATAAACGCTCAAGTTTAATTTTCTGTTTTCTTTATGGAACTTGCGAAGTAATTCCTGTTGAATATCATAGGCGTTATTTTCATAAATATCAAATATAACAAGATGTTTAGGTTCAAATTCAGCGATTTGTCGACATAATTCGCTACCAATTGATCCACCACCACCGGTGACCAAGACCACATGATCTTTGATGAACTCGTTGATACCGGTATTATCGAGTTTAATTTCATCACGATTGAGTAAATCTTCAATCTTGACATCGATTAAGGTGGGTTTACTGTTATCAACATCACTCATACTCAAAAGACGTTTCATACGACAGTTCTTTTCGGTGACAAGATTAATGAGTTCAGAAAGTTGTTCTTTGGGATAGTTATTAATCGCAATAATGACTTCTTCTGCTTTAAATGAATCGATATAATAACGAATCGCGCTAATGGGACCTACAATCTTGATACCCATTAAACGCTTACCAATCTTATCCACGTCATCATCAAGAAACGCGACAGGAATATTGTTTAAATCTTTATTTCGAATGATTTCTTTAACAACAATTTCACCTGCGGAACCCGCACCTACAATCAGTGTACGTTTTCCAAGGGCTTGCTTCCATTCGATATTTGTTTTTAAATATTGAATGATACGATTAATGATTCTTGGAAATGTTACTAAACCAACTTCAGCAATCGTAATAAAGAAATAAGCACTCTTATACATAAATTGTGTATTCGTTAATGCAATAAAAATGACGATCGCGATGTTAGTCGCCATCGTCACCAAGGTAATCTTGATGACATCCTCAAATCCAATATGATTTTCAAGCATGCGATATAATCCAGCTACATAAAATACAAAAAGCTTAAATGCTAAGATTGCTGGGAGTGCAAACCAAATTTGAGAACTGTCTACAGGTATTTCAAGGACCATAAACATGAAAATCGCTATCAAATAGGTTAGCGAAATCATGATGATATCGAAGAACATGTATTTAATGATGTATAAGAAACGATTTAGTCTTGAATTCTTCATAGTTACCTCGAAACATTATTTCCTTCAACATTAAGTATACTCTTTTTTATAGAGAATACAAATGTTTTGGACTAAATACATTTTCGCCGACAGAAACCAATAAATGAAATCCTAGCAAAACATTCTATATGATACTTATCATATGTTTATGATAACATGTATGAATAAAAACGACAATCATTTATCATGATTATCGTCATTGAAAACGTTTGAATTGTGTGCCTTCATCGTATACTCTTTTCACATGCTTTTAAATTGATGCGATATCCTAA
>CALKAH010000360.1 GCA_937983315.1 uncultured Acholeplasmataceae bacterium
CCACCGAGATCTACACTCTTTCCCTACACGACGCTCTTCCGATCTAGGAAGAAAATCCATTGTTAAATCATCGATTAAGGCAAAGTTTTCTACGTGCAGTCGTTTTAGCATAATACACCTCGGATGAGATTTGTGATATCTTCTATGTTCTTCTTTGGTTTGAGATATAAGACATATTCTTGATTTCCCATCTTACCTTTTAAAGAGGATTTAATGAGCTGATCAATGGAAAACCCCATCTGTCTAACATCATGTAATATATCATTTAAGATGATTTCATGGATCTTCATATCTTTTAAAACACCTTGTTTAAAGTGGATTGGACCGGCTTCATATTGTGGTTTAATCAACGCAATGATTTCATGCGAAAATCCCCTTAAATGGCTTAAAATGGGCTTTATTGAGGTGAATGAAACATCGATGAGAATCATATCAGCATCAGGTAGTTCAACATCAAGAATATTGGTATCTTCATGGAGTTCGATACGTATATCCTGTTTTAATGTTTCATCCATTTGCAGATGACCTACATCATAGGCATAGACTTTTTTTGCTCCATGCTGAAGTGCACAGTCGGTGAATCCGCCCGTTGATGATCCAATATCAATCACTATTTTATCATGCATGGATACCTTCAAATCAAGTATAGCCTGATTCAATTTTTCTCCTGCGCGGCTCACAAATCGAGATTCTTGGTTGATGTTGATGAAAGCATCTTCTTTAACATCATAACCTGGTTTTGTTTGTATATTTCCATCAACAGCAATAAGACCTCGCTTGATGAGGTCTGATGCTTGACTTCGTGTTTTTGTATAACCTTGTTCAACAAGGAATAGATCTAATCTCATGGAAGAATAGCTAAAAGACGTTTCTTGATCGCTTCAAGATCCATGTGAATATCTTTGAGCATATCTTGATAATGACCATGATCAAAGATGATATCGGTAATCGACATGTCTGTGATTAAGTTATGATATCCATGTATGGCCATAAATTTAAGGATTTGTGGGTACAAGGATCCTGTATTTGCACATTCTTCATAGACTAATGTTGGTAAACCATTCGATAAGATTTGGTGAAGCATCTGATCATCGATCGGTTTGATGAAACGCGCATTGATGATATTTGCATCAAGTTTTAAGTCATCTGCAGCGCGAAGCATGAGATCTAAGCTTGGTCCATAGCTGATGATATTGACTTGTTTTCCTTCTTTGAGTGTCGTCCAGGTGGGTTCAATCGCTTCAAATGTGATCGTTTCTTTATCACGATCAAAAAGGACAGTACCTCTTGGATACCTGATAACAAATGGATGGCTTTGCATAAAGAATCCATAGTACAAGAGATTCATGGCTTCTTTGGCATCATAAGGCATGGTCATGACAACATTGGGCATGTTATAAAACATGGACACGTCATATAAACCTTGATGCGTTGAACCATCTTCACCAACAATACCTGCACGGTCAATACCAAAGACGACATGATGATCACTCCGTGCGATATCATTTAAAATCTGATCAAAAGCACGTTGAGCAAAGGTTGCATAAAGCGGCAGAAAAACGTGAATACCTCGGTGAGCAAGCATCGCTGAAAGCGTTGCTGCATGTTCTTCTGCAATGCCTACATCGAGATAACGATCCGGATAAGTTTTTGCAAATGTCGAGAATGACGTTCCAACTTCCATGGCTGGCATCACCACAAATGTCTTTTCTACATGTTGAATTTCCATCATGATCGATGCGATCATTTCGCTCCATGAAATGCCTTTTTTTACACCATTTGACGGTTTCGAAACACCATGAAAGGTACCAATCTTATCGTTTTCTGCTTCGATGTGACCCTTACCTTTTTCTGTGATGATGTGTAAAACCACGGATTTTTTCACTTTTTGAATCCGTTTTAAGTTATAGATTAAGCTCTTGATATCGTGTCCATCAATCGGGCCAATATACATATAGCCAAGATCTTCAAAGATATTTTGACGTTGTAAAAATCCGCGTAATCCTCGTTTGATTCGACTTAAAAATCGCATCATAAAGCCAGGCAAGACTCTCGACCAAATCTTCTTCCATTTCATGAAAGCTTTCATTGAACGGAATTTCGTCAAGGCTTTTGAGATAGAACCTACGCTTTTCGAAATACTCATCTCATTATCGTTAAGAATGATGATTCCTTTTAATGAGGGATCATTTCCAACTAAGTTGAGACCTTCAAAAGCCATACCATTGGTAATGGATGCATCGCCAATGACCGCGATCACATCTCCCGTTTTTTCTTGCAGCTTGTTAGCAATCAGTGCGCCATGAAGCGCAGATAATGCGGTACCTGCATGCCCAGATTCCCAGTGATCGTGAATGGATTCACGGTAATTGATGTAGCCTGATAAACCATTGGTTTGACGTAAACTATCAAAAAGATGCGCGCGTCCCGTTAATACTTTATGGGTGTAGGTCTGATGTCCTACATCATAAATGAAGGTGTCATCAGGACTATTAAAGACATAATGAAGGGCAATAATCAATTCAACTGTACCCAGATTCGAACTCAAGTGACCACCGGTTTTCGTGATGGTATCAATCAAAAAGACGCGAATATCTTCCGCGAGTTGTTGCATCTCCTTCACGCTTAAATTTTTGAGAAATGACGGGTCCTTGATGTCGTTTAAATTCATGGCTATTTGATTTCCTTCACAACCAATTTTTCGGCTTCTTCAAGCATTTGATAGCATGCTTTGGATAGCTCAAGACCTAATTGATATTTTTTGACAGCTTCATCTAAGGGTATATCTTTATTTTCTAGGTCTTTCACAACCGCTTCTAAATCTTTTAAGAGTTGTTCAAATGATTTCTTTTCCATGGTTTATATCTCCTTTGTCGATGTAATCTTCGCTTGGGCTTGTCCATCTTTCATACGAAGTTGAACATCATCACCAACGTGAATGTCTTGAATCGATGTGATAACATGTGAATCTTTGGTGATGAGTGCAAATCCCTTATTCATCACAGCAAGCGGATTTTGTGACTCAAGTTTCGCACGATTGATCTCAAAACGGTTCGTTTTTTTCTCTAATAAACTTTGAATACTGATCGCTAAGCGAATCGCGAGTTGCTTTTCAGTATTTTGATACCCCTTCAGACGTTCAAGTGGGCTTTTAAGTTGATCTTGATAGCGTCCGACAAGAATCTTTTTCATATCGAAGATGTCAACGATATTTCGTTTCAGTTCCTTATCCCATCTTGATAAATCCTCATAGAGTTTTTTGAGTTTTTCTTGAGGTGCGAAGCGTTCAAGACGCTGATCAAGATACACCAATTCTGTCTTTCGCATCTCAAAAAGTTGAGCAAGACGATAAATGATCTGTTCGACATCTTCACCAATTCGCACCTTTAAGTCGCTTACATTGGGTGTAGCAAGTTCTGCAGCTGCAGTGGGTGTTGGTGCACGAAGATCAGAAACAAAATCAGAGATCGTAAAATCCGTTTCATGACCAATCGCAGTAATGACAGGAATGGTGGAATGATAGATCGCATCGATCACTGGCATTTCATTGAAACCCCATAGATCTTCAATCGATCCACCTCCACGACCGACAATGAGAACATCTGCTGATTGAAGTGTATTGGCATATAAGATTTGGTTTCTTATACTTTCAGCACTTCCAGGTCCTTGTACTAATGCTGGATAGAGGTGGATTTCAGTGAGTGGATATCGTCTTGTCACGGTATTAATAATATCTTGAATGACGGCACCTGTCGGTGACGTGATGACACCGATGACTTTAGGAAATAAGGGGATAGGGCGTTTACGTTCCATACGGAAATACCCTTTTTCTTCAAGTTCTTTTTTGAGTGCTTCATACTTAAGATAAAGTTCTCCGATGCCATCAAGTGTCATCTGTGCAACTTGAATCGAATATGTTCCTGAAGGTTCATATAAAGAGATTCGACCTTGAATAAGAACATGGTCGCCTTCTTTGGGAGAAAAACTCAAGCGATCTGCATCTTTTGAAAACATGATCGCTGAGATTTGTGCATCTTCATCTTTGAGTGTGAAATAAAGATGACCTCTGGAATGTCGTTTAAAGTTGGAGACTTCACCTTTAATATAAATTAAAACAAGGTGACGATCACCTTCAAGTTTAGCTTTGATGTATTTTGTGAGTGCTGAGACCGTCAAATACTGGCGGTTTACGTCGTTTTCCCTATCCAAAGCAATCATCCTTTGATGGTTTTTGCAATATTGTCTAAGAGTCGATTGGTGAATTTGTGCTGCTTTTCATCATCAAGGTTACTGTAGATTTTGGTGAGTTCAACAGCTTCATTGATAATGATTTTCTTATCAAGATCAGTCTTTAATAGTTCAAACGTTGCTAATCGAATAATCGCACGATCAACAAAATTGAGACGATTGAGGCTATAGTCAAACAGATGCTTGGTAATCATGTCATCAATCTCATGAAGATGGCTCATGATCTCATCATACGTTTTTGATGCATCTTCTAACTCGAAACGAGGAATAAAAGGCATCTGTTCAGATTGATATAGGTCATATTGATAGAGTTGGTTCATCAGTTCAATGCGGAAATCTCTTCTGGTTGGGTTCATCTTATTCTACCTCATGTAGATTGTATCATAAAATATGATCAATAGTCACGTATGCAAGAAAAAAACGCCATCCGAAGATGACGTTAGATCACTTATCTTCCTAACCATCCACCATCCACCGCAAGGGTGAATCCGTGAATGTATCGAGCATTGTCGGATGCGAGGAATACGGCAGCACCTGCGATATCTTGAGGTGTCCCCCAACGTCCTGCAGGAATACGTTCTAAGATTTCTCCCGCACGTTTTTCATCATCACGAAGTGCTTTTGTGTTATTGGTTGCCATATAACCTGGGGCGATCGCGTTGACATTGATGTCATATTTTGCCCATTCATTCGCCATCGTCATGGTCATCCCCTTCACCGCTGATTTAGATGCAGTATAGGAGGGGACGCGAATACCACCTTGATAAGAAAGCATCGATGCAATGTTGATGATCTTACCACCATGACCTTGTTTGATGTATTGGTTTGCAACTGCTTGGCTGAAAAAGAAGACGGTCTTCGCATTAATTGCCATCACGTCATCCCAATTCTGTTCAGAGAATTGAAGAGAATCTTCACGACGAATAATGCCAGCATTGTTAATTAAAATATCGACATGTCCATACGCTTTAACCACATCTGAAACGATATGTTCTAAGCCCTTTTTATCGATCGTGATTAAATTAGAGACGATGCCAAGAAAACGTCTGCCCAGTTGTTCAACCATGGCTTTTGTCTCTGTGGATTCAACGTAATCAATACCGACGATATCTGCACCGGCTTCTGCTAAACCAAGAGCCATACCTTGACCTAGACCTGTTGATGAACCCGTAATAATGGCAACTTTACCATGTAAACTAAACGCATTTAAAATTGACATGTTATCCTCCTAGATTAATTCAGACATGTTGACGAAATCCATGTCGTCAAACGTCTTATTTTCACCACACATACCCCAAATGAAGGTATAGTCTGATGTTCCTACTCCAGAATGGATGGACCAACTTGGAGAGATCACGGCTTGTTCATTTTTAATCACGAGATGTCTTGTTTCATGTGGTGTACCCATGAAGTGAAAGACACGTGTATCGTCCGCCATATTGAAATAAAAATAGACTTCCATGCGACGTTCATGAGTATGACAGGGCATCGTGTTCCACGCTGAACCTTCACTTAAGATGGTCATCCCCATCACGAGTTGACATGATTCACAGACTGCAGGGTGAACATATTGATAAATGGTGCGTTCATTCAGTGTCTTTGGAGATCCCCATTTGTTAGGTTTTGCCTTAGAAAATGGGATATGAACCGTTGGATATGAATGATGAGCAGGTGCACTGTTCATGTAATATTTTGCAGGATTCATCGGATCTTTGGAGATAAAGATGACATCTTTTGCTCCAGATCCAATATAGAGTCCATCCTTGGGTGCCATCAAATAGAGTTTGCCATCGATATGAATTTCTCCTTCTCCACCGACATTAATAATCCCCATTTCTCTTCTTTCAAGAAAATAGGATGTTCCTAAATCCTTGGTTACAGGAAGACTTAACGTCTTGGTGACAGGCATAATGCCTCCTGCAATGATGCGATCATGATGAGAGTATGTGAAGTTTAGCTCATCTTTCTCAAAAATAGTATCGATGAGATAACGTTCACGCAATGTTTTCGTATCGTAGTTCTTCGAATCTTCTGGATGATTATTATACCGAATCGAAAGTTTCATGATAAATCTCCTTTCAAAAGTGTTGTGATGTAGTCATAACTTGATAAAATATCATCACCTGTAACTCCCTCAAAAATAAGGAAGGCATCTGGACAATGTTTCTTGATGGTGTGAATGATCATAGGATAATTCATGAGTCCTTGTCCCAATCCTACTTGGACAAGTTTATGATCTTTAACGACATAATCTTTCAAGTGAAAAATGACAATATCATCTTTAAAAAGTCGTATGGATTCATCTAGGATGGATACATGATGAAGATGATTTTCGATATTCAAATAGTTAAATAAGTCGATCGTAATCTTCACTGCTGGACTATGAAGTCTCTCTTTTAGGATAGCAAGTCTTTGAGGTGAATAACACACATGATGATAAGCTCCCTCAAGGGTCAGATACGCATCATGTTTTTCTGCATAGCTTGCGAGTTCTTGAAATGTTTTCGTGATCGTATCAAGCGCTAAATCGCGATGATTCAAGGGGTGATAACCCCATGGTGATCCCATCCATGATCCTGTCTCAGTACCGATATACTGACATCCTAATTCATGTGCAATCTCGAGATGCTTTTTAAAGGTATCTATGCCTTTAATGACTTCATTCTGATTGGGATGATAGGGATTAAAGTAAGCACCAAGCATCATGATAGATGGCTTGATAAAGGCCTTTTTAAGCCCTTCAAGATGATTGAAATCAACCTCATCAATCAGTGCTTTTTTAAAAACAAGTTGAATACCATCAAACCCTAATTGGCGGACGCGATCGGCTAATTCATCTGCATGAAATCTTCCAACATCGTGTGCCCTGATCCCTATCTTATTCATTGAAATCGCCAAGATATCCTAACTTTCTTGAGATGCGTTCAGCGATACTTACAAACTCTTTAGCAACCGCATCTCGGTCTTGAGCATCACCTGCTAAATCACTGGCAACAATGACACCAACCACACGGTTTTCAAAGTTCCATACGGGTGTCGCTAAGGTACAAATGTGGCTTCCATCTTCTGGGCTTGAGTAGATATATCGTGCTTGACGATACTTCTCATAACCTGAAATCGATGTATTTCTGACGTTTCTGTCAAACACGGTATAGCATTGGCCAATCGGTGAATGTTCAAATTCTCGCGAAACACTTCCAATTTCTTGTGGTGTGACGATTCTTGAATTTGAGGGTTGATGCTTAAAGACATAGACAATCTTGTCGTTGATACGCTTGGTAATAAAGACAGTACGTCCATAATGAGCTGCAAACTCTTTGAGTTCGTACTGCGCGGCTTCGATTAAATTCGAGTTCTTCACATAGACTGAACCAATCGCAAACATCTTTGATCCAATGACATAATTTTTAAGGCGTGGATCTTTATAGTAAATAGCATCAGCGCGATAAAGAGTTTGAAGAAAATCATAAACGGTTGCTTTAGGTATATCGAGCATACGATAAATTTGACCTAATGTTAAGCCTTCGTCATGTTTTGCAATCAGTTCTAAAATTTGTAAAATCCGTGATACTGTTCTGTTATCTTTCATCGTTGAACACGTCCTGACTGATCTCCACCAGCTAAGCTATCGACTTCGGCTTCACTGACCTGGTTAAAATCACCAGGGATCGTATGTTTTAATGCGGAAGCTGCAACGGCAAATTCAAGAGCTTCCTGTGGTTTTCGAGTGATTAATCCATGAATAAGTCCTGCGGAGAAGGCATCTCCTCCACCAACCCGATCGATGATCGGTTCAATCATATATTTCTTCGAATTGTAGAATGTTTTACCATCATAGAGAAGTGCACTCCAACCATTTTTGGTTGCTGAGTAAGATTCCCGAAGTGTGGTTGCAATCATGTTGAATCCAAACGCTTCTTTCATCTCTTTAAAGATGGCTTGATAGGATGCAAGGTCAAGTTGTCCTTGAGATATATCGACATGCTTGGGCTTAAAGCCTAAGACAAGTTCTGCATCTTCTTCATTGCCTATGCAAACATCGACATAAGACATGAGCGGTTTCATCACACTTTGCGCTTTTTCAGGTGTCCATAGTTTTTTACGATAATTTAAGTCGACTGAAATGGTGAGACCCTGTTTTTTAGCTGCAAGACACGCTAAACGTGTGATTTCTGCAGCTTGATCGCTTAAAGCAGGTGTAATTCCAGACCAGTGAAACCATGATGCACCTTGAAAGATCTGATCAAAATCGAATTCATGTGGTGTTGCACGTGAAATTGCAGACCCAGCACGATCATAAATGACTTTTGATGGACGCATGGATGCTCCGGTTTCTAAGTAATAGATACCGACGCGATCACCACCGCGTACGACATAGTCTGTGTGAACATGGTAACGCGAGAGAGCTTGAACAGCAGCTTCGCCAATCTCATGTTTAGGTAGTTTCGTGACATAATAAGCATCATGTCCAAATGTTGCCAAGCTAACTGCAACATTAGCTTCTCCTCCACCAAAGACAACATCGAATTGATCGGTTTGAACAAAGCGTGATTGTCCAGGGGTTGATAACCTTAACATGATTTCCCCAAGTGTAACGATTTTTGCCATATGAATCAACTCCTTATTTTTGTTTAGCTTCTTTAAATGCTTTGACGAAAGCTTCAGCTAATTGAGTCACTTGTGCAAAATCACCCTTTTTAGCAGGTGCTGTGAGTTCGCTACCGACACCTACCGCAACTACGCCATTCTTGACCCACTCAGCGATGTTATGTAAAGACACACCACCGGTTGGCATGATATTGACATGAGGGAGTGGTCCCTTGACTGCCTTAATAAATGAAGGCTCAAATGCACTGCCTGGGAAGAGTTTAATAATATCTGCACCATACTCCATCGCTGTAATCATCTCTGTCATGGTCATACAGCCTGGCATATAGGGAATCTGATATCTGTTACATAAAAGTGCTGTTTCACGATTAAAACCAGGAGATACGATGTATTTCGCTCCTGATAAGATAGCAAGACGAGCTGTTTCTGCATCAAGTACAGTACCTGCCCCAATGATCAATTCCT
>CALKAH010000361.1 GCA_937983315.1 uncultured Acholeplasmataceae bacterium
TCTTTTATGAAGATCTCTATGATGCAGAAGTTGCTTTAGGTGGCATCACCGCAAACGATACGGTTGTCCGCAATCTCATTTGGTATGATAATCATTTGAATGATGGATACTACTATTATCCTGAAAAGATTGAACGCACCACACAATCGAACCCATTAACGATTCCTCTCATTGAAGAATATGATGGTTTTTCATTTACGACAAAATCATTTGGCTATAGTTTACAGTTTGCGATTTTGGTTGAGGCCATTCAAGCTGGAAACAACGCACCTGTCGTGAACTGGGGATTACCAACACCACCATGGGGAGGTAGTTGGACATGAGAAACACGATGAAGAAGATTCTATTATTAACCTTTGAATTGTTAGTTTTACTTGTTATTGGATTATCTGTAGATTTTAAACTTCAGCCAAGAGGATCAAACTCCTATGGTTTATATGATGAAAACACCTATGAAGAACTCCCCAATTTGACAATTCCTGATGATATTTATATTAGCTATACGACATTTAGAGATGATATAGCGACCACATCCGCTGAAATCCTAGCGATTAATTTAGGAACTTGGGACAAAATCATTCGCTTTGATAGTGCGGAAGAACTCTACCGATTTTCAATGGATGTCAGCTACAATCTCAAATATACAACCTTTGAGACCAAATTAACGCAAGCGGCGATCAGTCGTCTTTTAAGTCTAGACTATTCACTCGGAAGAGATATCGATTACTCGGTCATGAAATCTAAGCGATTCAATCCAATCGGTTATGATTTTGATCATGAAAGTGTATCCTATTCTCAAACATTTACCGGAACATTTGATGGAAATGGCTTTGAAATTTCTAATCTCTATGTATCGGGTTTTGATGAACTCACCGAAGTCCTTTATGAAGGTACAGAACTTGAGACAGAAATATCGTATACCGAGTATTATGCAATGTTTGCGTATAATGCAGGTACGATTTCCAATCTCGGTTTAATCAATCCAACGTTTGAATTTAACTTTGAAAGTGCAACCCTATATAAAGCAGCCAATTTAGTCGGTAAAAACGAGGAAACGGGGCATGTCCATCATGTTTATGTGATCGATTATCGTCCAACTGCACTTGTTTCAGGGATTCGTATGGTTGCATCTTCAGGTCAAGCTGCAGGCATTCTTTTCGATAATTATGGAAACTTCCATGATGCGTATTTTGCATCACGGGTTGTGATGAATGCATCCTATGGTTCACGTTTTACCGTACAACCTGTTCTTTATGCCAATCATGGCAGTGCAATCTATGATGATCTTGAGATCGGAAGAGCACACGTCTGAACTCCAGTCACCGAATACGAT
>CALKAH010000362.1 GCA_937983315.1 uncultured Acholeplasmataceae bacterium
TTTTTGGCTTTAACACTATTTTTTGCCTATTTAGTCATCGTTGAACAAAAGAAACAATCAGATCAAGTGTTTTTCATTCAAGCAATCATCGCATCCGCTATCTTCCTTTATGCGCTTGTTATTCATAAAGTAGGATTAGAATTTGCGAAGAATGGCATCGGTAAAATCATTCAATTTTTAATGATTACATTCTTTTGGTTGATGATTTTTGGAAAGAAGATTGTTTTACAGTTCATCACTAAAATTTTCCCTAATCAGCCAGCAATTCATCAGGAAGAAGTCAAACAATAACTATAAAACGATAAAAAAAGAGTTTGATTCCACATGTGGAGTCGAACTCTTTTTCTATGAATGAATTCATCAACTCATTGATAAATCTTTCATCCATTTTGATAATTCTTGATAGCCATATTGCCTGATATCATCAGTTGGATAATGACGATAAGTATCTTCAATAATCATAATTAAATAAAGATAACCATCATAAAGACGCATTCTTAATTCTTCTAAAGGAGTAAAGGATAATTTTCCATATCCTTTGAGTTGATGTTGATTTCTCATGCGAAATAATGCTTCAGCCAAAGAATCTCCGAAAAATCCTCGTTCAAAGTCAAGAATGCCAGTTACTTTTTCACCACTTACAAATACGTTTGAATCCCAACAATCCCAGTGGATAAAATGTGGTTGAGTTACCTCATCAAGAACATCAGCATACTTTTGGTAGATATTAAATATATGATCATACTCAAAACCGAGGTCCACATGATGTTTCTTACCATCGTTGAGTACCGATTTAACCATCTTGAAGAAAGCATCTTTCCATGAGGATGCTTGAAGTTCTTTGTTGTGCATATAACCAAAAAAAGTTGATACATCACGGTTCCATTCTTTAGTCCATTGACCGATCTGATGGTTGATCGAAGCGCGCACTTTTTCGTCTAAGGAATCTCTTACATGCTCGAAATTTGATCCCTCGCATTTTTCCATGAAGAAATAATCAGCATCACAGATTTGATGCGTATCATCATATCCATAAATACGTGGACACGGAATACCTAAGTCATATGCCCTACTCATCAAAGTGACTTCACTTTTCATCATCCCTCGTTCATAGGTCATAACATCAGCGGATGAAGGAGGAGCAATCTTTAAAACGACTTCCCGATGATCTTCTAATCGAATGAAGTAAGCAACGTTAAACCACCCCTCTTTAAGTTCTACAACAGCATCATCATCGGATGAAAGCTTGCAGTGAAAGACATGAAAAACCATTTTTTCAATGGTTTCATTTGATTGTCTATTTTTTGTAAGTGAGTCCATGTTTATACACCTCGTGTCACTTCACATTGTAACGAAATGTTTTGATGTAGTCAATTCGAGTTTGATTAAAACAAATCATGATATATCCATATCGAAATCAAAATTGAGGCCTTTTATGCTGTGATGTTATATAATAAAACATCATAACATTTAAACAACAGGAGAATATCTCATGACACCATGGAAAAAAATAGTAGCAACATTTATGATCAGTCAAACGGTTTCCCTTTTAGGGTCTATGCTTGTGATGTATGCCATCATGTGGCACGTTACCTTGACCACTCAATCTGGAACGATGATGACCATCATGGTACTCTGTACATTCATCCCATCGATCCTTATTTCACCATTTGCGGGCGTATGGGCGGATCGCCTTAACCGAAAAATGCTCATGATTGTTGCTGATTTATCGATTGCAGCTGTGACACTCATCATTGCATTCTTATTTTTCTTTGATATCCGAGATGTCTGGATTGTCTTTATCATTTCAATTATTCGTGCATTTGGTCAATCGGTGCATCAACCTGCAGTCTCAGCCGTTTATCAGCAAATCGTTCCAAAAGATAAGTTGGTACGTGTTCAAGGTATCGTTCAAGGCATCCAATCAACGTCGATGATTGTCATGCCACTGTTAGCAGGATTACTCCTTGCTGTGACAACAATTGAGTATATTTTTTTCATTGATATCATCACAGCCATTCTGGCCGTCTTTATTCTTATCTTCTATGTCAAGTTACCTAAACATGAAGCAGAATTAAACCAAGAAAGTATCGCCTATTTTAAAGATATGAAAGAGGGAATCAAGTACGCATTCTCTCATCCCTTGATACTCAATATCCTTTTATTCGGATTCTTGTTTATGATCGTTGTTGCAGCTCCTTCCTTCTTGACATATCTTCAAGTGGCTCGTGTATTTGGTGCAGAGGCATGGAGACTTTCAGCGCTTGAAGCAGTATTTGGTATCGGTATGTTATTGGGATCGATCACGATTGCAGCATGGGGTGGGTTTAAAAATCGACTAATTACCTATTTTCTTAGTTATATTTTGATTGGGATCGGCACGATTGGGCTAGGTCTTCCCTATAATTTTTGGATCTACATCGGATTTTGGTGTTTTGTAGGTTTCTTTATCTCTTTAAGCAGTCCCTTGATGGTTGCGCTTATTCAAGAGAAAGTAGATCCTCTTTTTATTGGACGAATATTCTCTGTCTTCGGATTGATACATACTATCAGCTTACCAATAGGGATGCTTGTTTTTGGTCCACTATCGGATACGATTGATATCTCTCTTTTGATTTTAATCAGCGGAGTGTTGATGGTTCTGATTGCATTAGTACCGCTCTTTAATCAACGCTTAATCAAACAAGGTGTCAAAATTGAGCCTGTGGAAGTGGTTCAATCATCTATCGTCTAGAAAAATTTAAAAAGGAGTCATGCATATGAAACATGTTGCTTTGCTCATCATCGATGTTCAACAAGCTTTTGTTGGTCATCAACAACACACACCCATGTATGAAAACACCATGGCATATATCAATGCCACATCAAAGATGTTTCGTCAATTCAAACATCCAGTCTATGTCATTAGAGACCTTGAAGAAGGCGAAGGCGAAGACTATCAAGTTGTTAATGATCTTGTTGTCAATGATATAGATGTCAAAATGGATAAATATTATAACAATAGTTTTTGGAAAACATCTCTCGAAGAAGATCTTAAGAAAAAAGGTATCGATACGGTTATTCTCTGTGGTAACGCACTTGAGTATTGTGTGACAGCAACCTATTTTGGTGCGCTTGAACGAGGATTTAAGGCTCTATTTCTTCAACAAGGCATTTTTGCAGTTGATCTAAAAAGCTTAGATATTCTCTATGCTACACGACCACTCATTTCTTTTACGGCTTTGTCAACACTACTTAATGCGTGATAAACAATCATATAAAAGACGATGATTGCTCAATTTTTGATGATGCAACCGTTGGTTGCGTCGATGACGATAAAAATATGCTTGGAAATAATCGAAGAATAAGATACCATAGACATAGGGGGTAACCTTATGGACAATATGGGATTAAAAATACAAGCACTAAGAAAACAACATCAACTCTCACAAGACGATCTTGCTTCTAAAATGGATGTTAGCAGGCAAGCTATCTCAAAGTGGGAAAGAGGAGAAGCGCTACCTGACCTCTATAATGTCAAACGATTGGCAACTATCTTTCAAGTGACTATAGATGAATTACTCGATGTTGAAGTTAAGCATGAGTCAGTTCAAGAGGTGCCTAGTAATAAAGTATCATTAGCTCTCTTAACAGTCGTTGGGGCCATCATGTCTGCATGTGTCATTCTCTTTTTTGCAGTAGGATTTTATGTCCTCTTTGCATTGTAGGTGGAAAAGATGAACATTCAGACACCTCTACTCTATTTGTGGTTTATCCCAATAGGACTTCTCTATGTGTACAGTCTTTGTCATCTCTATCTTGGTTATCAAACAAAACGATATAAAATCATCATCATAATCATCAGTTTTATAGGTTTACTTGGATATTTAGCAACGTTACTCTCAATATCTGATATGACGACACCTATGATCTTTATATTTATCATCTTATTTTGCGTGATTATGTGTGGAATCATCGGTGGATTTATGTATAAATCAAGTGGTGAACTTCCCTTAAATCCCAATCAGCTTAAAATAAAAATGCTCATCAATCGAACGATGATGATCTCATTAAGTATCTTTGGAACGTTATGGATTGCACTCTTAATCTTTTAGTTGAACTTACACCCGGAGCTCACGTGAGCTCTTTTTTATTTTTCATAAAAAAAACCATCCCGCTAAGGATGGTTAATGTGCATCAATTTCGTGTGATTGAGGATCACGATTAGTAAGGTGTAAGATGTTACAAGAGTTTCCATCAACACCATGACAACTTAAGAGTGCGTGTCTAACACCTAAAGGTCCTAGTAATCCATTGACGATGGTTGAAACCATGATCACAATTAAAATCATTGTTCCATAAGGGGTTGCACCTAGACTTGATCGTGCAAAGAACGCTAACCCGATGG
>CALKAH010000363.1 GCA_937983315.1 uncultured Acholeplasmataceae bacterium
TACGAGATCGTATTCGGTGACTGGAGTTCATACGTGTGCTCTTCCGATCTGCAAAGAAAAAATGATCCAATTTATCATGGACCATGATTTTGATCTAATTGGATGTCAAGAAGCTTTTCAAGACATGGCCTATGATCTTCAAGAAGGGTTAAAATCACGCTATATCATGATCTATCAACCTCGAGATTCTCGAGGTGAAGGGACACCTATTTTCTACAAGAAAAACCTTAAACCCACCTATATTCAAACATGCTGGTTGACTGATACGCCTGATCAAGAATCAGTTGTTGATGGTAGTCACTTTCCAAGAATCGTCACGATGGCGCGTTTTGGTCACTTACTTTTTGTCAATACACATTTGGATTATGCATCCGATGATGTCTGTCTCAAGCAAGCTAAACATTTGAACAATATTGTATCATCCAAACGAAAAGAAGATGATGAGATTGTCTTGGTTGGAGATTTTAACACAACGCCTGATAGTCAAACCATTCAGTATATGTCAAACCATTTAACCTCGATGTATCAAGATCAACATGTACTAACCTTTCATGGTTTTACAGATGCAAAAGAGGGAAAACCCATTGACTATCTCTTTACATCACGAGGACTTTATGTCAAATCATGGATGGTTCATCATGATAAACCAGGCATTTATTTAAGTGATCATTACCCCATTTCTGCAGTGATAGATAAGGTAAAATAGTAACAAAAAAGCACAGGTGATTGCCTGTGCTTATGTTTTAGCATGGTACCCCCTCACGGGATCGAACCGTGGACCCACTGATTAAGAGTCAGTTGCTCTGCCAGCTGAGCTAAGGAGGCAAATGTGGACCGTGCATTGACTATTATAACATAGGTTTTTCAAATTGCAAGCAAGTCCACAGGAAAAAATCCATATTTTTTTGACGCATCATTCATGAATTAGGTTGCGCGTTTGACAACCTCATCAATCACCTGTTCAACAAGACTTTTGTATTCCATTTTTCCCAAAGGGAAAAGAATCGCTGATTTACCAAAAGTGATCCCTTTGATTTTTCTTAATTTGAAAGTCTCCACATAGTCAAAATCCGTGGTGTAAATCGAAAAATGATGCTTACCACCACCAAACATCAAGAAGAGTTTGGGTTTGATTTTGATCATGGGGCGCTGATATGAAAATACGAGTGGATATGAGGGATAACGTCGAGTTGCATAATCGAGTGCATATAACATCCAGTCTTTTAAATCAGGTTCAAGTGTTTCTAGATAGGCATCAACGGAATTGAGTTTCATTCAAGATTCTCCTTTTGTGCATTCAGTTTAAGATGAATAATGAGATAAATCAAGATGATTGCTCCTAAGATTTCCATCGAGACGACAAAAATGGTTAATCCCACTAAACTGGTATCATATAATGCACCAACAATCACACTTCCTAAAAACCAGAATAAACCAAAGATGGTTGCAAAAACACCATATCCACGTGCACGATAGTCTTTAGGAACGATTTTTGCAACCACAGCTTTTAATATCGATTCTTGGGCACCCATACCTATACCCCAACAGATGATACCAAGGATGATTGCCCACGTACCATCTACCAGTAAGATCAAAGGTGCAGTCAACCCCGATATTAAAATGGGATACACTAAGCTGATCAACCCTTTCTTATCAAACATATGTCCAAAAAGGAGTGCTGCGATCGCATCAACACCCATCGCCATGGCATAAAGAAGTGGAATACGTGTACTTTCGATTAATTGAAGACTATCCAAATGGAATGCAATTACAGGATAATCGATGAATCCCATGGCGATACATGCAATCGCGATCATGTAGATGACAAATGTACTCATTTTTGTTAAACCAGGTCGTTTAACCTGCTTTTTTTCGAATTGATCGGGATTAGGATATTTGTAACGAGCAAAAAATAAAATGCACAAGGTAACAATTGCAAATATACCCAAAATAAGAAAAGAGAAACGATAATTTTCTAGAGTTCCTCCACCTTTTGCTGATAGGATGAAAAAGACGATTAAAGGGCCTAAAAATGCACCTAATTGATCGAGAGCTTCATTGATTGCAAATGCCTTTCCAGCCCCTAAATAAGGCTGTGTGAATGATGTTAAGGTTGATTTTGCAGGTGCTCTGATCGCTTTACCAACACGTTCTAAAAGGATCAACACGATGGCAACTTCCCAGAATGATTCACCCACCAATCCCAGGAGTGGAATGGCTAAAAGATTGATGGCATAACCTACGATCATCATCGTCCAATATTTCTTTGTTTTATCAGCAATCCACCCTGTGACAAGTCTTAGCGCTTGACCGATGAATTCACCTAAACCCGCAGTAAAAGAGATGACTAAAGCAGAAGCACCAATCAAACCTAAATAGGATCCATAGATGCTTCTGGCACCTTCATGTGTGAAATCTGAAAAGAATGAGATGATACCTAAAAGCATGATAAAAAGAAATGCCTTTTTCTTCATGTTTGACATAACTTCACCTCTCATAAATTTATTATAACGCTAAAAAATGTTACGCTCCAATAAAACTTCGTTTTTCATTCGATCAACCCATGATATAATAACGTTGTGTGAAAAGAGGTTAACCATGTATACCTACACCTTAGGATTTGTTAAAAAAGGAAATCAAATATTAATGGTCAATCGAAAGAAAAAGCCATGGCTTGGTTGTTGGAATGGTTTAGGTGGTAAGATTATGATGAATGAATCACCTGAAGCATGCATGATCAGAGAACTTGAAGAAGAAGCAAGTTTGATCATCACACCAGATCAACTTAAACCGTGCGGGATATTGACATGGAACTCCTTTGATGCAAACGGTCAAGGACTGTATCTTTTTTTGATCGATGGATCTAAACTTTCATTAAACACACCCGTTTCAACTGAAGAAGGTTTACTCGATTGGAAAGAGATCGATTGGATCATTCATTCCGATAACTTAGGAGTTGCCCATAATATCAAACACTTTTTACCCAACATGATTCATGATCATCAACGTTATCATTATCATTGTACGTTTCAAAATGATGTCTTAATCTCTGTATCAAAGGAGCACATGCTATGATTTATATCTACATCGCCATCGGTGCTTTCCTGATCATGCTCATGGGTTATATACTGATGCTGCAACATCAAAAAAAGATCTACCGCGAAGTCACAGAATATACCATGAAGATATTGAATCAATATGGCGTTCGACATGAACATCGCCATGTCTTGATTGATCTCAACCATGAGACATATCAGGTATTATTATATTTCGTTCCAACCCATGCAGAACTCACCATCAACAGTAAAATCATGTGGGAAATTAAAGAATCAAACAAAATCAATCTCGTTAATCAAAGTCAATTTCTATCGTCGCCATACCCAAAGATTGTCATCGTCTTCCCAACAACCGTACGGATGAAACGTTATATCAATGAAAATGAAATGGAATTTATTACCTACAATAAGAAATTTCATAACATGTATGTCGTAAGACCTCATGAACTCGAGACACTACTGAAGGAGCTTAATCATGCGTAAATGGATGATCATCTTTCTTTTCATCATCTTGACGATGATGCTATCATCATGTCAAACATATACCATCACGTATACGGATGATGATCCTTTTGTTTTGGAAATGAAAGGTGATTCGTTAAAGATTTTACAATTGACCGATCTTCATCTCACCTTTGGTTACGATCAAAGAGATCGTCGTACATTTCGCTTGATTGAAGCATTAAATGATCAAGATGATTATGATTTAATTGTGATCACAGGTGATATGACGATGTCACCTTCAGCACCAGAACTTTTTCGAAAACTCATCACATTTATGGAAACACTCAAAACACCATGGACATTTATTTTTGGAAATCATGAAACGGATTATCATACCTATGAAGACTTCATCAGAGTTATACCTGATGATACAACCTATTTATATTTCAAGGTAGGTCCCAAGCTTGAAGAGGGTGGTATTGGTAATTTTCACTTCACCATCACAAAAAATGATCTACCTGTCTATCGTCTTTATATGCTTGATTCTAAAGCTGAACGCGATGAATACACCGAAGAAGAAGGCGAGTACGATTACTTATCTATTGCTCAGGTCAATTGGTTTAAAGATCATGCAGAGCTTGATTCAGTAAGAAATCTTGTTTTTATGCATATTCCCTTACGTCAATATATCGATGCAGTGGATTACGATGGATTCTTCCTTGAAGATAAAGTTTATGCTCAAGGTGTTGATACAGGTTTTTTTGATGCCATGGTTGATACTGCAAAGACAACAGCAGTCTTTGTTGGACATGACCATTTAAATGATTTTATCTTTGCCAAAGATAGTATTTTTCTTGTCTATGGACGTGCTACTGGATTCAATGGTTATGGAACCCTTGAAAAAGGTGGAAGACATATTGAAGTTTATCCAGATTCATCAGCAATTCGCACATTTGTGATGTGGGAAAGTGTGGTATTATCATGAAATTTAAAGCGCGGTTTTATGTCTTTTTATCAACGTATACGTTCTCTATATTGGGTTTATTCTTGACAGGATTTTTGGGTTTCTTAATCTTACCATTCATTGCATTAATCTATGTACTTCATGGAGGTCCAAAACGTGTTTAATCTTTTGATTGCAATCTTTTATTATGCATTTTATCTCGGACTCTCGGGTATTGTTGTCCTCTTTTTGATGCGTTTATGGATTGCTTTAAAACTTAAAATGAATCGAAAAGATATGCTGATGACTCTATTTATTCCTGGATCTGTTGGATTAAACTTGAAAACAAAATCACCATATCCCTTCGAAAATATCTACTTTTATTTAAATATTTTCTTCGGAGTTGCCATGTTTATCGGATCGATATTTATACTTTACTTACATTTGGAGCTTGATATCATATGATCTATAAAGTCTTAAAGAAACAATATAATTCAAGTATGTGTTTTGTATGTGGGATGGATAACGAAGCAAGCCTAAGAACAAAATATTATGAGCTTGAAAACAAACAAATCTTAGGTTTATTTCAAGGTGGAGATGTCCATCAAAGTTATCCCAAACGGATGCATGGTGGCATTATAACAGCTTTATTAGATGAAACGATTGGACGCGCTGTTCAAATCGATGAACCCAATACGTTTGGTGTCACAGTTGAACTCACCGTACGTTACGTAAAGCCAGTTCCACTTGATGAAACATTATACTGTGTTGGAAAGATCACGGATATGCGAAAAATTCTCTTTTATGGTGAAGGTTATTTATGCACCACAACAGGTGATATTTTAGCGACATGTCATGCGAAATACATGAAACAAGATATCAACAAAATTGTTGATAGCACACATTTTATCAAGGAGCAATGGATGTACGTGGCTGACCAAAAACAGCCCGAATTCTTTGAATTACCACAATGAGTTTATTAGAAATAGAAAATTTAAGTTTTAGTTATAGTGGAGATCTCTTATATCAAGGAGCAAGCATGCGCCTGTTTGATGGTGAACATGCGGTTTTAGTCGGTCCTAATGGAACCGGAAAATCAACACTTCTCAAATTGATGGATCGTTCATTATCGCCAGATACGGGTAAAATCACATGGTTACCAGGTCGAAAGATCGGTTACTTAGACCAGTATGCCAAGATTGATCCCAATTTAAGCGTCGAAAAGTATCTCTATGACGTTTTTTTACCTTTATTTGAAAAAGAAAAGGCGATGGAAAAACTCTATGAAGAAGTCGCCGTTTCATCTGAAAAAGATCATGATCGTTTATTACATTGGGCTGCTGAGTTGGGTGAACAGTTGATCGCATCCGATTTTTACGCGATTAAGTCTAAGATTGGTAATGTCATTCATGGACTTGGATTAACCATGGATATTTTAGAAAGTCCGATTAAGCATTTATCAGGTGGGATGCGTGCAAAAATCATTCTTGCAAAACTTTTATTAGGTGATTCGGATGTTTTACTCTTAGATGAACCCACGAACTTTCTGGATGTTAAACATATTGAATGGCTTGCAAACTTTCTAAAAAATTATTCGAAAGCATTTATCGTGGTTTCTCACCATGAAGAGTTTTTAATGGAGATTGCAAATACAGTTTTTGCATTAGAAAACTTGATGATTACACGCTATAAGGGAGACTATGCGTTTTATTTAAAAGAACGCCAACTCAGATTTGAACAGCAAGAAAAAGCATTTATCAGTCAACAGAAGTTTATTCAAAAGACTGAAGAATTTATTCAAAAAAACATTGTTCGAGCAAAAACGACAAAACGTGCGCAATCACGAAGAAAAATGCTCGAAAAAGTCGAACGCATTCATGCTCCACAACAGTCAAAAACCTATCATTTCCACTTTCCTTTGTCGAGTACTACAGGTAAAGATGTCCTCGTGACTACTGATCTTGAAATTGGATATAGCGAACCCCTACTAGAGCCCTTAAGCATCAGTATTCTTAAGCAAGATAAGGTTGCGATTACTGGTAAGAATGGTATTGGTAAGTCAACGTTTATTAAGACAATCATGAATGTTATTCCCAAATTAGGTGGCGATTTTAAATGGATCGATACAGCAAAAATCGCTTACTTCGAACAAGATAGCATCTTTGAACCCAATATCACCGCATTTCAACTTGTGCATCACCGCTACCCCCATTTCACGAAAAAAGATGTCATGAGTTTACTGGGTAACCATGGTATCGATTATGAAATGGCTAATCGTGATGTCAATAGTTTATCGGGTGGAGAACAAACCAAGGTTCGTTTGTCATTACTCAGACATCAAAAAGGAAATGTTCTCATCCTAGATGAACCCACCAACCACTTAGATGTTGCAGCAAAAGAAGCACTCAAAGAGGCGCTGATTGCATACCAAGGAACCCTGATTCTGGTTTCGCATGAAAAAGAGTTCTATCAAGATATCTGTGATTATGAAATTACCCTATTTGAAGGATAAAAAAACACGATTTCAGCAGACATCGTGTTTTTTCTTGTTATTCTTTTGGTTGAACGTCTGAATCGTCAAAGTTATTGATCTCTTCAACTAAGACATCATAGACTTCAGATTCTTTAATCTTTTTAACCACTTTACCACGTCGAAAGAGAAGTGCTTCACCTTTTCCACCTGCAATACCAATATCAGCATGAGTAGCTTCACCGGGTCCGTTGACGGCACATCCCATGATGGCAACATTGATGGTCTTATTGACTTTTAACAAATACTGTTCAATACGCTTTGCGATATCAATCATATCGTATTGGATGCGTCCACAGGTTGGACAACTGATTAAATTGGGAACTTTCTCTTTTAAACCTAAGTTTTTGAGGATTTCTTTTGCAGCTTGGATTTCTAATACAGGATTATCGGTTAATGAAACACGAATGGTTGATCCAATACCCTCAGCAAGCAAAATGCCAATCCCCATCGCACTCTTGATGGCACCACTAAATGCGGTACCTGCTTCAGTTACACCAAGATGGAGTGGATATGGGAATGTTTTCGCAGCCAAACGATAAGCTTCGATCATGAGTTTCATATCGGTTGCTTTAAGCGATAACACAATATCGTAAAATCCCATCGATTCCAAGATTTCAACATGATGCTTCGCGGTTTCAACCATGTTTTCAGCAGTAGGTGCCATCCGGTTAGGTAATGAACCACTGTTCACACCGATACGAATCGGGATATTTTTTTCTTTGCATGCTTCCACAACTTCCATGACATGCTCTCTTTTGGGGATATTGCCTGGATTTAATCTGATTTTATCGACGCCTTGGCGGATTGCTTCAAGCGCTAATCGATAATCAAAATGGATATCTGCGACCAAAGGTATGCTGATTTGTTTCTTAATATCACCTAATGCTTTCGCATCAACCATATCTAAAACAGCAACACGAACAATTTCACAACCCGCATCTGTAAGTTGCTTGATCTGTTTAACGGTAGCTTCCACATCTTTGGTATATGTATTGGTCATGCTTTGAATATAAACTTTCGAATTTCCACCCAGTTGGTAGGGTCCAACTTTGACGGGACGACTTGCTTCACGTTGTATCATTTTTATCACCTATGTCAATTATAGAACAAAAAGATCAAAAGTAACCGTTCAAATGCTTCATTCAAACCTGATGAAAACGACAAAATAAAATTAAGTCATAAAATGATTGAAAAAGAATAGGCGATTTGTTATAATGTTAACGTATGTTTGGAGGGATATTATGCGCGACCTAGTTAAATTGGTTTGTACCGACTGCGGCGAAGAAAACTATCATACTAACAAAAACAAAAAAGCTCACCCCGAGCGCATGGAAGTTAAGAAGTATTGCCCGCGTGAAAGAAAGTACACCATCCACAAGGAAAAGAAATAAGCTATTCTAGGGAATAGTTTTTTTTCTAATATGTGACCATGATCCAATTCAAAGGAAATGATGATTTATCCCATGTTTATCTCTTATGTCGCTTTGATTCATGTGTTCTCATCGATCCATCTCACGATTATGAAAACATCATCCATGCCCTTGAAAACAGAAAACTTCAAGCGATATTACTCACGCATGCTCATCAAGATCATGTTGACTTGATCGGTCATTTTGACGTACCCATTTATATGCATCAAGAGGATGCACATCTTTTATTTGAAGATCAATACAACGGATATGCACCAAAAACGCATCCCTATAAGCGAAAACAACTCGATTTGAAGTATGTGAATCATGGTGATCATATCCCATTTGCTGATCAAACGATTGAGGTATATCACACACCAGGTCACACCAAAGGAAGCTTATCCTTTCTTTATGATCAAAAGCTTTTTACCGGTGATACCCTATTTAAAGAATCAGTCGGTCGTCATGATCTTTACTCAGGTAACCTTCCCGAACTAAGAAAAAGTGTTCTCATGTTATTATCACTTCCGAGTGCAATCAAAATCTATCCAGGACACGATGAAACAACGACGATTCGCTATGAACAAAAGAATAATCCCTTTTATGTGAAATGGATGAAACAACACGCGAAATAAGACACGAAAGTGTCTTTTCTTTTTTTATCAAAAATAGCACATAATCCTTGACAGTGCCAATCTCATCGTGTACAATAAAATTGGCACAAATTAAGAAGGAGTGCTAATCGAGGTGAACCCATGTTATCGAGTCGTCAAAAATTGATTTTAAAAGCGATTATTGAAGAATATGTCAAAGATGCTCAACCGGTTGGTTCAAAAACATTGACCAACATGCCGTATCTCAATTTTTCATCTGCAACCTTAAGATACGATATGGCACAACTCGAAGAGTTGGGATACCTCGAAAAGACACACACATCCTCAGGACGTGTCCCCTCTGAACAGGGCTATCGCTATTATGTTGAACACCTTGTCACCCGAGATAGCGATGTTGTTCACCAATTTCCCCTCATTGATGAAATCTTCTTGAAGAATCGTTTAGCACGAGAAGCAGCAGTTGAAGAGGCCATTCATCTGTTATCTGAACTCACCAATTACACAGCGATGGCTGTTGGACCTTCTTCTTCAGGTAGCATCATCAAAAAGATTGATTTCATTCCTTTATCAGAACAAGACGCTGTGATTTTGATTGTGACCGACCAAGGTCATGTTCAACATCAAAACATTCGCGTTCCTGAAGTAATGAACATCAATGAACTCAAAGATGTCATTAAGACTCTTGATGAACTTCTCAAGAATCGCAAGATTTCTGAAGCAAGTTCAATCCTCGAAGCTGAATTTGCAAAGAACGAGATTCAATCGTTTATGGAATATCAGTCACAACTCATTCACTCCTTTATCCATGCGTTCTCCAAATTTGCTCAAGATAATTTCTATTTATCAGGAGTCACGAATGTTTTTGATCAACCTGAATTTACAAATGTGAAGCATATCAAGAGTTTTGTCGATATGCTCGACCGAAGAGAACTCGTTAAACTCATTGGCGATCATGAAGGTTTAAGTATCAAGTTTGGGAGTGAACTCCAACTGATTCCGATGGAAAACTGTACCATCATTTCTGTGCCTTATCGCATCAGCGAATTTGAGCATGGAACGATTGCAGTAGTTGGACCGACACGTATGGAATATAACAAAGTTATACCGCTTGTTGAGTATATTGCAAGCAATTTAGGTAAGCTCTATAAAAAATAGTTAAAGGATGATGAACATGGATGAAAACAAAGAAAAAGAGCTAAAGACGGAAGACATGCACGACGATCACGATGAGCATGATACATCCAAAAAAGAAAGACGTAACAAACATAAAGAACACGTCGAAGCTTTAGAGAAAGAACTCGCTGAATATAAAGATAAATATTTAAGAAATCTCGCCGAGTTTGAAAACTTTAAAAAACGGATGCACAACGAACGTATTCAGGATCGCAAATATGCAAGTAAATCGTTGATTGGTGAGATTTTAAATCCACTTGATCAATTAGATCGTATCGTGAATATGGCGACGGACAATGAACTCTTAAAAAACTTCTTGATCGGTTTTAAAATGATCAATGATCAATTGTTTCAAGTTTTACAAGCTGATGGCATTAAGGAAATCGATGCTAAATTAAAACCATTCGACCCCAATATCCA
Organism: uncultured Acholeplasmataceae bacterium; assembly: GCA_937983315.1. Taxonomy (GTDB): domain Bacteria; phylum Bacillota_I; class Bacilli_A; order Acholeplasmatales; family Acholeplasmataceae; genus Peloplasma. The sequence goes on from CALKAH010000363.1 coordinate 10,593, forward strand.
TCATGCGATTGAAAAGGTATCACATCCAGAACAACCGAATGGCATAGTCATCGAAGTTGTTCAAAAAGGATATATGTATAAAGATCAACTCATCAGACCTGCCATGGTCAAAGTCAACGAATGGAGTGAAGAAAATGGCAAAGACAAATAAAATTATTGGTATTGACTTAGGAACAACCAACTCATGTGTCGCTGTGATGGAAGGCAGCGAAGTTAAAGTTATTGCAAACGCTGAAGGTGGACGCACAACACCATCTGTTGTCTCTTTTAAAGGTGAAGACATCAGCGTTGGTGATGTGGCAAAGCGTCAAGCGATCACCAACCCCAACACGGTTTCATCCATTAAGCGTCATATGGGTGATATGAACTATCGCGTTGATATTAATGGTAAGAAGTATACCCCACAAGAAATTTCAGCGATGATTCTTCAAAACTTGAAGAAAACCGCAGAAGATTATTTAGGTGCAACCGTCACCCAAGCAGTCATCACCGTTCCTGCATATTTTAATGACGCACAACGTCAAGCAACCAAAGATGCAGGTAAAATTGCCGGTCTTGATGTCAAACGTATCATCAACGAACCCACAGCTGCAGCACTCGCTTATGGTATTGATAAGACCGATAAAGAACAAACCGTCTTAGTCTTTGACTTAGGTGGTGGGACATTCGACGTATCCATCTTACGCTTAGCCGATGGTACATTTGAAGTTATCTCGACATCAGGTGATAATCACCTGGGTGGTGATGACTATGATGAAGTCATCATGAATTATTTAGTCGAAGAATTTAAAAAAGAAAATGGTGTCGATTTATCCAAAGATAAGATGGCACTTCAACGCTTAAAAGATTCATCAGAACGTGCGAAAAAGGAACTCTCAGGTGTGACATCTTCTCAGATTTCACTCCCCTTTATCAGCATGGGCGTTGCTGGTCCTCTCCATCTTGAAAAGACCTTAACCCGTGCTAAATTCAACGAATTAACCGCTCATCTTGTTGAACGTTGTGTAGGACCCGTTCGTCGTGCTTTAGCTGATGCGAAGATGACACCTAAAGATATCGACCAAGTCCTTCTCGTTGGTGGATCAACGCGTACACCAGCCGTTCAAGACATGGTTAAACGTGAACTGGGTAAAGAACCCAATAAGAGTGTAAACCCCGATGAAGTTGTTGCAATGGGTGCTGCGATTCAAGGTGGTGTCTTAGCAGGTGATGTCAAAGATGTTCTCTTACTTGACGTCACGCCACTTTCATTAGGCATCGAAACACTTGGTGGTGTTTTCACAAAACTCATCGAAAGAAATACAACCATCCCAACATCCAAATCTCAAGTCTTCTCGACAGCTGCAGATAATCAACCTGCTGTTGACATTCATGTTCTCCAAGGTGAACGCTCGATGGCTGCAGATAACAAGACATTAGGACGTTTCCAACTTTCTGATATTCCACCCGCTCCACGTGGTATTCCTCAAATTGAAGTGACCTTTGATATCGATGCTAACGGTATTGTTTCCGTTAAAGCCAAAGATTTAGGTACCAATAAAGAACAAAAGATTACGATTTCTGGTTCAGGATCACTTTCGAAAGATCAAATTGAACGCATGGTGAAAGAAGCTGAAGAACAAGCAGAAGCTGATAAGAAGAAGAGAGAAGAAGCTGATCTTCGTAATGAAGCATCCAATCTCATTTTCCAAACCAATAAAGCGATGCATGATTTAGGTGAAGAAGTAGACGCATCCACAAAATCTAAACTTGAAGGTCTCATTAAGGATCTTGAAAGTGCATTATCTGGTCATGATCTCGATTTAATCCGCTCACGTAAAGAAGCACTTGAAAAAGATGCTCAAGATGTCGCGGTTAAAGCTTACCAAAAAGCACAAGAAAAACATCAACATGAACAACAAGATACTGGATCAAAGAAGGGTTCAGACAAGAAGACCGTTGATGCAGAATTTGAAGAAAAATAATCTCTTGAGGGGCGATGCCCCTCAATTCCATTGGAGTTGATGTTATGGCAGATAAACGCGATTATTATGACGTGCTCGGCTTAAGCAAAGGTGCGAGTGACGACGAAATCAAGAAGGCGTATCGTACGCTAGCAAAAAAATACCACCCAGACGTGTCACAAGAAGCGAATGCAGAAGCTAAGTTCAAAGAAGTCCAAGAAGCCTATGACACGTTATCTGACCCTCAAAAGCGTGCAACCTATGATCAATATGGTCATCAAGGTAGCCCATTTGGTGGTGCAGGATCTGGTTTCTCTGGTTTTGGTGATTTTGGAGGTTTCTCGGATATTTTCAACCAGTTTTTTGGTGGCGGGAAACAGCGAAGAGAAAACTACAATGGACCACAACGTGGCGATGATTTAGAGCGTACGATCACCATTGATTTCATGGAAGCCGTTCTTGGAACGAAAAAACCAATCAGCGTTGAAGTCGAGGAAGAATGTCATGTCTGCCACGGCTCTGGTGCTGAATCATCGAAAGATATTGAAGTGTGTGATCGCTGTCATGGTGATGGTTATATCAATGTGGAACAACGTACCATGTTTGGTGCGATGAGAACCCAGCAAGCATGCCCAAAATGTGGTGGTGCTGGTAAAATCATTAAGAAGCGCTGCGGTACATGTAATGGACGTGGCATTGAAAAGACCGTGAAAAATGTGGATGTCAATATCCCAGCAGGTGTCGATAATAATATGTCATTAAAAGTTGCTGGCTATGGTAACGGTGGAACCAAAGGTGGTAGTGCAGGTGATCTCTATTTAAATTTTAGAGTTCGACCACACAAAGTCTTTAAACGTGAAAATGATGATATTATCTTAGAAGTTCCCATCACGATTACACAAGCTGTTTTAGGAACCAGTATTGATATCCCCACCATTTATGGTGATGTTAACTTAAAGATTCCCGCAGGAATTGAACATGGCACGATCCTTCGTATGAGGGAAAAAGGGATTGCCAACGTGAGAACAAAACGTAAAGGCGATCAGCAAGTGATTGTTCAAGTTAAAGTCCCCAAGACATTATCCGCTCAAGAAAAGAAACTCTATGAGCAATTAGAAAAACTCGAATCCAATGAAAAGGAATCGAGCTGGCAACGGTTTAAAAATATGTTTAAAAATTAAAGAGGTCAACTGACCTCTTTATGATTTTTTAGGGGGTAATGGAAAGAATATCGATGTCTTTTTTGCGTAAGCTTGGAATTCAGGATTATCTTTATATTTCTTTTCTAGAAGTGGAACACCTGAGACAAACAGCAAGAGATAGATGATAAAGGTTGGTCCAATGATACCGATGAGTGCAACCCAAGACAGTGTGCTCATGGAAATGATCCATATGCCCCACCACATGACGGCTTCACCAAAGTAGTTCGGGTGACGAGTATAAGCCCATAAACCTTTTGTCATCACTTTACCTTTGTTTTGTGGATCTTGTTTAAAAGCTTTTAATTGAGCATCACCGACTGCTTCAAAGATGAAACCAATGATCCAAAGAAGCGTACCAACACCAATGATGATATAACCTGTGAGATCAAGTGTGACATCAATGGCATGCGCGATTTGAATCGGAAGACTGACGATGAGTAAGAAAGTCATCTGAAGCATAAAGACAATGAAATAGGCCTTGAGGGCAACATGTGTCTTCCATTTGTTTCGCATGTTCACATAACGGAAATCCTCAGGTTTTGACCAGTTTCTTAATCCGATATAGAAGAAAAGACGAAGTCCCCATAAGACAACGAGTGCAGTAATGATCAGTTGATAGAGAGCATAGGTTTTTCCTACAATCAAACCAACAACCGCAACGACGACAAACCCTAATCCCCACGCCATATCTGCAAGACCATTATTTTTTTTGATCTGTGCAACGATATAAGCAAGGTTAAAGAAAACGAAAAGTGCAACAATAGGTATCCAAATCATGGGTTATTCCTTTCCAAGGTAGGCAATTGCAACCGTACCTATACCAGCGTTCATCGCAACCACCGTGGAGATATCCATCACATAAAGCGGTGCTTGACCTGTCAGTTCTGTATAGAGCTTTTCATATTGACTTGCTCTTTCTTTTGCATTCGCATGAACAATCGCATAACCTTCAATTCCAGCGGATGTGACAACATGTTTCACATGTTGATAAATCTTTTTATCTGCTGAGTCTACGGATAAAGCTTTTGCAAATATAATGCCTTTACCTTCCTCATCAATCGAAATCACAGGTTTTAAGTGCATCAGGGATGCGATGGTTCCTGAGACTTTGGTGAGTCGTCCTGAACGCATCATATATTTTAATGTTTTCACACTCACTAAAATCTTTGATTTTGTTGTCAGAGATTCAATCGTTTGAATCACTTCATCCATGGAATGACCTTGTTCGATTAACTGTGCTGCCTTATAGACAAGAAGTCCTTCTGCACCGGAGTTCTGTTTACTGTTAATGACATGGATGCGGTGATCGGGAAATGATTTTGTCGCTTCAACAAAAGCATTGTATGTTCCACTCATTTCTTTTGAAACGGTGATGACAATGATTTCACGATAATACGTCGTTAAGAAGGAAAAGAAGTTAACGAGTGATTTTACATTAGGCTGAGCTGATGTTGGATAGACCTTAAGCGAATCCATCATCTGATAAAAACGACTGCTCTGTATCGTGATCTTATCTAAATATTCGCTATCATTCATCTTTAAACTGATGGGAAGTTGATGGATTTGGTAGTGATCAACCCATTCACTGGGTAAATCAGCGATGGAGTCGGTCACAAGTGCTATCGGATATTTTGCATGATTAACCGCTTCAAATTGACGACGCATATCATCGACTTTTTGTTCAGCAATGCGTGCTAAACCATCAAGATGTGCAAAAACATCTTCGGGATGATCGGTATGAATATGGATCCGAACAGTTTTCTTACTTCCCGCAACAACGAGTGAATCACCCATGGATAATAATGATTCACGAATCTTTTCACTATCTAAAGATTCACCACGAATCAACGCTTCTGTACAATAGCGGTATTGAGAATCTTCGAGATGGTCCACATGAAGGGCTTCAACGGTTTCATGAACTTCAATAGCGACTTCTTCACCCTTAAAGGCTTTAATAAACCCTTCAATAAAATGAACAAAGCCTTTTGCTCCTGCATCGACGACATGATTTTCTTTTAAGACTTTGAGCATATCAGGTGTTTTAGCAAGCTCTTCTTTGACAACTTCAAACGCTTGTAAAAAGAGATCGATCGCATTGGTTGTTGCCTGTTTGAATTGTTTTAAAGCATGTGCCCATGCACGCATAACGGTGATCATCGTTCCTTCAACGGGTTGACTGATGGCATGATACGCATAATCATAGGCGATTTCAGAGGTTTCAATTAACGTATTCAAGTCGACTTCATTTTGCTTTATACCTTCAGCAAAACCGCTGATATATGATGCAAAAATGATCCCAGAATTTCCTCTTGCCCCAACAATCGCAGCATCTGCAATCGACTGTAAAGTTTCACTAATCGTTTGACCTAGTTTTGCTTTTTCAATAAT
>CALKAH010000364.1 GCA_937983315.1 uncultured Acholeplasmataceae bacterium
GATGAGGATTGAACAATTGCAGTAAAAACTGTACCAAAGATTGTTCCTAAGAACCAGTTTTGTGAGAATACAGCAAACATTTGTTCCGCTTCAGGGGTAGCTGCTAAAGGTTTCAATCCTGAACCCATGACTTCAAGACCTACGAAAAGCATTCCAAGTCCTGCAAAAACACCACCAAAGTGATGAATTTTTTTCTTTCCAATAAAACTCATGATGACACCAACTGCTAAGAAGATATAACCAAATTTAGCGATGGGTAAACCGATAATAAATGCGGTAATGGTTGTCCCAATGTTGGCACCCATGATAATGCCTACAGATTGAGGAAGTGTCATCAGTCCTGCACGCAATAACCCAATCATTAACGCTGTTGTTCCTGAAGATGATTGTATAATGACTGTTAAAACGAGTCCGACCAGTATGCCTTTCAAAGGTGTATTCGTGGATTTTTCAATGATTGCTTTCAATTTGTTACCCGCTGCTTGTTTGAGCGAGTCACTCATCAAGTTGATTCCAAAGAGAAACAACGCAAGCCCACCGAAGACAAACATAATGTTCTCTGCGATTCCTGCAAGTCCGATTATCATAATGATCCTCCTAAAACCTTCAAGTTTATTTTACTTTATCATGCACCATAATGCTATGTATTCATGAAAAAAGCATCACGAATGATGCTTGATCATGTCGTATCATTCGTCAGTAGTTAATAAATTCAATCTGATATTTACGAACCACAAGGATGGTATCGCCTTTCACTACGCCTAAGGTCTTTAACCGTCTTTCGAGTTCTTCCTGACCGATGACAGGAAAGACCCCGTAATAGAGGGATAATGATGTTGCTTTATGATAGGAATCCACCACACCGACAATCGGTGCAATCGAACGATATTTAGATAAGTTGTCTGTTGCTTTATAACCGTAGCTAATTATAGCTTTTACATTGTAATGAATGGCTGCTTGAACAGCTGAGAATGAAATCGCATCAAGAAGGTTGTCGCCTTCAAAAAGAGCACGTTCCGTGAACTTGCGATGATCGACATGCTTTTCTGCTTTTTCAGCAATTTTTGCCATGTATTCTACCGATTCAATCGGATATTTCCCTTGTGCCATTTCGCCCGATAACATGGTCGCATCCGTACCATCATAGACAGCATTAGCGACATCTGAAACCTCGGCACGTGTTGGGCGAGGGTTGTTTTGCATCGATTCAAGCATCTGTGTCGCGACGATCACAAGTTTTCCTTTTTGTTGGCACTTATGAACAATCGCTTTTTGCATTTGAGGGAGATCTTCAGCGAAAACTTCGACACCTAAATCACCACGAGCAACCATCACACCATCCGCGGCATCAATGATTTCATCGACGTGATCGATACCTTCTTGGTTTTCAATCTTTGCGATGATTTGAATATATTCTTTACCTTCTTGTTTAAGTAGATCACGGATGGCAAAGACATCCTCTTTTCTTCTCGTAAAGGATGCTGCGATATAATCATAGTCATGATGACATGCAAAGATGATGTCATCGATGTCTTGCTTGGATAAGAAAGGCATGTTAAGAATCGTATTCGGGACGTTCACTCCACGACGATTTTTCACCATATGGCTGTTTTTAGCAACCGTAATCAATGTTTTTGATTCATGATCTTTTTCGATGACGAGAAGTGCTAAATAGCCATCATCAATCAGCAGGGTTGTCCCAATGGATACATCATCAAAGAGTTTATCGTAAGTAATTGAAAACTGTGTATCATCACCCAGGATTTCTGTCATATGAATGGTCACGGTTTGACCTTGACGAATGTATGCTTTTCCATCTTTAAAATGATGGGTTCTGATTTCTGGGCCTTTGGTATCCATGAGTGTACCGACATAAGTTCCAAGTTCTTTGTTTAACTCATGAACGAGATGAAATCGTTTGATATGTTCCTCATGATCGCCATGAGAATAATTGTTACGTACAACATTGACCCCCGAAAGGATGAGTTGACGAAGGATAGCTTTATCTTCAGATGCGGGTCCACAGGTTCCCACAATTTTTGTTTTGCGCATGCATAAACTCCTCGGGATGTCACATGTCGACTTTTCCCGAGTGTATTATATCATAATATAATAAACCAAAAAGAGAGGGCTAGATTGAAAACGTTTTTTCTTTGAAAAGAAGATGAAAAAAAGGTGTCAAGATAATCATCTTGTACACCCTTTCATGTTATTCTAAGAGTTTAAGTAATTTTTCAGTCAGTCGCTTGAATAAAGCCATTTCATCATCATCAAGTTCAGAGAATATTCTCATACGCCATGCTTGCGTGGTTTCATTCATCTTCTTGATGATGTGCATGCCATCTTCTTCGAGATAATACTTGTTTTTGTAGATGGTTTCTTCATCTTTTCGAATCATGTGTTTATCGATTAAATCACGAAGTGCACGCGATGCATGTGCTTTATCAAGAAAGAGAAGGTCAATCATCTCTTTTTGGGTTAACCCCTCTTTATGTTCCGATAAAACCATCAGATAGGGGATGTGAATTCTCGATAACCCTGCTTCAATGAGAAGTTTATGGTGTTGTTCCATCATCTTTTTGTGTAGTGCTGAAAAGAGCATGGGTAAACTGTTGAGATCGGGATTCATGGTTAGACCTCCGCAGATTCAAATTGACTGTTGTAGAGATC
>CALKAH010000365.1 GCA_937983315.1 uncultured Acholeplasmataceae bacterium
ATTTGAAGGATGGAACTAGTAAAGACTACAGGTGGAATACATCCAGAAGTGAGTCTTGGACTCAAACCATGAGAGAACAGGCTCGAATAAGAAGAATCAATCAATTGAATGTTGGTATTCATCATGGCTAAGATTACAGTCATTCCATCCACAAAGAACCAACATACACAAGTACCATTAGGTTCCATCAGTTTAAGAAAAGTAGCTGCTTATGCGAGGGTATCCACCAATACCGATGAACAGTACACAAGCTATGAAGCTCAAGTCAATTACTATCGGAAGTTTATCCGAGAAAGAAGTGATTGGGAGTATACGAATGTATACGCTGACGAGGGCATCAGTGGCACGAATACAAAAAGGCGTATAGAGTTTAACCGAATGATAACTGACGCCTTAGAAGGCAAGATTGACCTCATTGTTACCAAGTCCATCTCACGCTTTGCACGCAATACACTAGATACGATTTCTTTTGTTAGAAAGTTAAAAGACAAAGGTATCGAAGTCTATTTTGAAAAAGAAAACTTGTGGACATTGGATCCAAAAAGTGAACTCATCTTAACTATCATGGCATCTATTGCTCAGGAGGAATCAAGATCGATTAGCCAGAATGTTACATGGGGGAAGAGAGTAAGCTTTCAAGAAGGTAAGGTCTCGTTCGCTTATAAATCATTTCTTGGTTACAAAAAAGAAAACGATAAACTTGTTGTTGATGAAGATGAAGCAGTAATCGTTAAGATGATTTACCGGATGTTTCTCGTTGAAGGAAAGACACCATCAGGTATAGCAAGTTATCTAACATCACTTCATATCAAAACACCAATGGGGAAATCAACTAAATGGACGAAAAACACCATAGAATCCATCCTTAGAAATGAAAAGTATAAAGGGGATGCTTTGTTACAAAAGAAATATACAATCAATTATCTAAATCATACGTTAGTCAAAAATACTGGCCAGATTCCACAATACTATGTTGAAAACAATCATCCAGGTATTATTGATCACGACATGTGGGAACAAGTCCAGATTGAATTATCAAGAAGAGAAGATCTGGGAGCTAAGTATTCATCCAGTGATATATTTGCATCCAAGCTCATCTGTGAAGACTGTGGTGGTTTTTATGGGAAAAAGAAGTGGCATTCTAACAGTAAGTACTCCAGGTTCGTTTATCA
>CALKAH010000366.1 GCA_937983315.1 uncultured Acholeplasmataceae bacterium
AGATCGTATTCGGTGACTGGAGTTCAGACGTGTGCTCTTCCGATCTATTTGATCAAAAATATAGCCTGTTCCATAAAGAATCTTCTCTTCTTCAAGGAGGACCAATCGTGTATTTTTACGATGAATGTTTTGAATAATGGTGATCACTTCAGGATGTTTCTCACGGATGATTTGAACCATATCTTTAGCATGAGGTAAGATATGACCTTGTGTCACAAGGACAACCATCATGGTTTTTTCATGATAACTTTTACGAATGAGTACATGCTTCATGATGCCTTGTTTGGTATCAAGATCATAGGCTTTAATTTTATAGACATTCAAAGCATCTTCAATCGTCTTAAGGACAGCATTGGTTTTTTCATCATGAAGATAGCATGACAGAAAAGGAATGACTTCTTTTGATTGTTCACGATAAAGTCCTAAACGAAGTTGCGTTTTGACATTTGTTGCTGATAAGACAACCTTGTGACGATAATGAAGTGGTTTTGGATTAGGAATCACATGAATTTTTGAAGGGTACTTCAATGGTTTAAAACTCTCATTCAGGTATTTTTCTTTCATGCTCACTTGTTCATCATACATGATGTGAAGAAAATCACAACCCCCACATGTGTGAAAAATCGGACAGATGACTTTCTGTCTTTTCGGTGATCTTGTGATTAAATCTCCTTCTTCAACAACATGTTTGGGTGAAGTTAATTCGATTTCTTCACCAGGCAAAAAATAACGAATGTTTGACTTCGGTTCTGTGATGGGTTGATTTAAATGTTTAAGTCCTAGGCATCGTATTCTCATGGGTTTATACTACTTTTTTATGGTTCATACTATGATTTTGTTTCGCTTTGTTGATCTTTTTTTAATTTTTCTTTTTCTAGTTTATAAATCTCTTCAACCGCAAAGTGAAGTTTCGTAACCACATTTTTCTTGTTCTTAAAATAGATATAGTATGTATCATCAAGTGTTGATAGATCAATACAGTCACCTTTACCAAAGTAATCATACTCGATATGAAGTGAATAAAGCGATAAGGGTTCTTTCACGAGATGAAGCGGCTCGCCCATCTCTTGTCCGGTTAAGATAAATCCTTCACGATTATGGATCAGATGTCCATCTCCTAAATCGATATATCCTTTTGCATTAGGGAGTGAATCAATACGAACATCATCCTCGATGTGATATGTTCCATTTAAGATTTGCAGATCGGAAGAGCACAGGTCTGAACTCCAGTCAACGAATACGATATCGTATGC
>CALKAH010000367.1 GCA_937983315.1 uncultured Acholeplasmataceae bacterium
ACCAAAGATATGGTTAAACCCGGTGCGATTGTCGTCGATGTAGGTGTCAATCGTGTCGATGGAAAACTGATTGGTGATGTCGATTTTGATGATATTAAAGACATTGCTTCCTACATCACTCCTGTTCCAAAAGGCGTTGGACCGATGACGATTAACGCATTATTAGAAAACACCTACGAACTCTACTTGACCCACATCCAATAAGCATTTTCAATTAAAATTTTCTTTACTTCAGGGTTTTGGCTTGTTATAATGGTTGTGTATTTAATTATCGTATAAGTTATCTTCATATGGCGATAACGTTTCTACCGCAATGCCAAAAAATTGCGACTACGATCATCAAGCATTTTAGGGGTTGTTTCGTTGTTCGTAGCCTGAACAAGGTACTTAAATACACTTCTTGATTCAAAGGGGATAGGTTGCATCAAAAACCTAGACGGTTTCAAGAAGAAGGACACCCACTTTTATGGGTGTTTTTTTTGAGCCTAAAATGATACAATAAGAATAGGTTATTTGAAGGAGCCTGATCATATGAGCATATGGCACGATATTGATCCTGAACGTATTCAACCGGATCAGTTTATTGCAGTCATTGAAATTTCTAAAGGCAGCAAAAAGAAATATGAACTTGATAAAGATACAGGTATGATTATTTTGGACCGTATCTTGTTTACGTCGACTCACTATCCCGCAAATTATGGATTTATCCCACGCACTTATGCGGGTGATAATGACCCCTTAGACGTGTTGGTGCTTTGTCAAGAAGACATCGAACCCTTAAGTTTAGTGAAATGTTACCCAATAGGTGTCATGAAAATGATTGATTCCGATGAAATTGACGAAAAAATCATTGCCATCCCTTTAGGCGATCCCTCACTGACACAGTATAAAGACATTAGCGAATTACCTGCTCATTTACTCACTGAAATGGGCCATTTCTTCGAAGTTTATAAATCACTCGAAGGCAAAAAGACATACATACTTGATATTGAAGGTAAAGATGCAGCCAAAAAAATTATTTTGCAGAGCATGAAAACCTATGATGAAAAATTTGGAAAATAAAGGAAGTTAATAACATGGGAAGAGCATTTGAAGTACGGAAGGTAGCGATGGCAAAGACTGCTGCCACAAAAAGTAAACTCTATGCGAAATTTGGACGGGAAATTTACCTCGCAGCGAAAGCAGGAACACCCGACCCAGACACCAATCAGACCTTAAAGCGCATGATTGAAAAAGCAAAGCGTGAACAAGTTCCCGCTGATGTCATCAAGCGTAATATCGATAAAGCTAAAGGTGGCGGAGAAGATAATCTATCCTCGATTCGTTACGAAGGATTTGGTCCTGGCAATTCGATGTTTATCGTTGAATGCTTAACCGATAACGTGAATCGAACCATCTCTGAAGTTAGAAATTGTTTCACCAAGACCGGTGGTAAATTAGGTATTTCAGGTTCAGTCGTCCATCAGTTTAATCATCAAGCGGTCTTCTCCATGAAGGGAATCACCGAAGATGAAGTCTTAGAAATCCTTGTGGGAAATGATCTTGATGTCAGTGATATTGAATCGGATGAAGAAGGCGTGACAATTTATAGCGATGCGTCAAATTTCAGTGCCATTCGTATTGCGTTTAACGATGCAAGACCTGATTTGGAATATGATACAGAACAGATTATGTGGCTACCGATTATGGAAACAACACTTGATGCTGAAGAAGATCAAGATAAGTTCAATCGTTTAACCAGTATGCTTGATGAACTTGATGATGTTCAAGATGTATTCCATAATGTTAGCTTATAATACTAATTCTAAATACGTTAAAATATACTAAAAAAACATAAAAAAGTATAGTAAAGACAGGTTTCTATTCCATGAAAACTGTCTTTTCATTTGCTTCTTATTATGTTATAATAATTTGAGGAATTATCGAGGAGGACAGAATGGGATTAAATCATACGGATCCAGTCATCGATGCGATTATCTTGAAAGAAAAAAAACGTCAAGAGGAACACATTGAGCTGATTGCTTCTGAAAACTTTGTTTCACAAGCGGTATTGGATGCACAAGGTTCGATTCTGACCAACAAATACGCGGAAGGCTATCCCAAAAAACGCTATTATGGGGGCTGTGAATTTGTTGATGAAATTGAAACATTAGCGATTGAACGTTTGAAAGCTTTATTTAAAGCAAATTATGTCAATGTTCAACCTCACTCTGGTTCACAAGCAAACATGGCAGTGTACATGGCGCTGATGAATCCAGGTGACAAATTACTTGGAATGTCTTTAGCTGAAGGCGGACATCTCACACATGGTTTTAACTTGAATTTTTCGGGTAAGCTCTATCAATCCTTTTTCTACGGCGTTGACGAAAAGACAGAACTTATCGATTATGACAAGGTACTTCAAGTTGCAAAAGAAGTTCAACCTAAGATTATTGTTGCAGGTGCTAGCGCTTATTCGCGTATCATTGATTTCAAGAGATTTAGAGAAATCGCTGATGAAGTGGGTGCTTATTTGCATGTTGATATGGCACATATTGCAGGATTGGTTGCTGCTGGACTCCATCCATCACCCCTTCCTTATGCACACGTTGTCACATCAACCACGCATAAAACACTAAGAGGACCACGCGGCGGTATTGTTCTCACCAATGATGAAGACATTGCGAAAAAAATAGACAAAACCGTATTCCCAGGTATTCAAGGTGGACCGCTCATGCATGTGATTGCAGCAAAAGCAGTCTCATTTTATGAGGCATTATCACCCGAATTTGTCACTTATCAAGAACAAGTGGTTAAAAATGCACAAACACTTGCTCATGAATTGATTCGATTAGGTTATCGTGTTGTCAGTGGTGGAACGGACAATCATTTAATGCTTGTTGATGTGAAAAGTAAGCATAACATGACAGGCTTAGATGCAGAAAGACTTCTCCATCAAGTCGCCATTACATGCAATAAGAATGGCGTTCCTTTTGATAAGGAAAAGCCCATGTATGCGTCAGGTATTCGTTTAGGGACGCCTGCGGTCACCACACGAGGATTTAAAGAAGATGAAATTAAACAAGTTGCAGCGTGGATTGATCGTGCATTGACTCATCGCGGGCAACCTGAAGTATTAGCTGAAATACGTCAGCAAGTCCTTGCATTAACAGAAAGATTTCCATTATACAGAAAAGGAGTATAACAGATATGATTGCTAAAACGAAGTATATTCCAGATGGCAAAAAAGAACTCAAGGAGTTGCCTATTCTTCACTACCTTGATGCTGATTATGTCTACTATCCAGTGACCAGTGCTCGCTGCCCAGAAGGCGAAACCTGCGTTCGTGGTGGACAATTCGTCAAAGTAGGTGAAGTTGTCGGGACACGTAAAGGTGCATTCTTTGAACAACCGATGCATGCAACAGTGAGCGGTGAAGTCGTCGGATATGAAAAACATATCGACAATAGCGGTAAAGTCGTCGACTGCTTGATCGTCAAAAACGATCGTAAGTATGAATTACATCCCTCAATCGTTGAACGTAGTGATGAAGAAATCGCTGCGCTCGAAAAGAAGGATTACATTCAAATCATCAAAGACGCAGGTCTTGTTGGATTAGGAGGAAGCGCATTTCCAACCTATATCAAATTAGAAACCAACGACCCTATCGATGTGGTGATTGCCAACGGTGTTGAATGTGAACCCAATTTGATTGCTGACTATTCATTAATGATGAATAATCCACGCGAAGTGATCAAAGGCTTGATTTATGCGATGAAAGCCTCTGGTGCAAAACGTGGTGTTATCGCAATTAAAAAGAAATACAAAGAAATTGAAGAACGTTTGAAGTTCGTCTTACAAGAATTTACAGAATACGACATCAAAGTTGAAACTGTGGGTAACTATTATCCACAAGGTTGGGAATTAGCCATGATCAAGAATGCATTAGGCATCAAGATTCCACAGGGTGAACTCCTTTCAAAATACGGTGTCTTAAATTTCAACGTGTCAACACTTCAAAGTATCTATAATGCCGTTAAAAAACGGTTACCCGTTCTTGAACGTCTCTTCACAATCAGTGGCGATGGTGTTCAAAACAAGAGTTTTAGAGCGCGTATTGGGACCTTAGTGACTGAACTGATTGAACTTGCTGGTGGATATAAGGATGAAGAACAACCCAAAGTGATGGTCTTAGGTGGACCGATGATGGGAACCAATATCCAACGAGATGATGTGGTGATGACACATACGACAACAAGTTTAATTGTCATGAATGAAAAGAAAGAAAAAGAAGAACCGTGCGTTCATTGTGCATCTTGTGTCTATTCATGTCCCGTTCAAATTCAACCTGTTCAAATCATGAATGCGTACAAAACAAAAGATAAAGATGCACTCAAGATGCTTGAAGTCAACAAGTGCATTGAATGTGGACTTTGCTCATACGTATGTCCGTCTAAGATTCATTTAACGGAATACATGCGTTTAGGCAAACGTCTTGCTAAGTAGGAGGACACCATGCAAACAGTCAAACAAACAAGCCCCTATATTCGTAAAGACGTCAGCACCAAACGGATGATGATCGATGTGCTCATCGCACTCATTCCTGTGGTTGCATTTTCCATTTATCGTTTTGGATTTGATGCAATCATTCGTATTGTCGTTTCATTAGCCGTGATGATTGGCTTAGAAGCACTCATCTTTGGCATCACACATAAACCTGCAAAAGCAGAGAAAAAATGGGATCGTATTCGCTCACGTTTTGCAGATTATACCATCAACAATATCACTGCACCAGCGATCAGCGCAATCATATTTGCGATGCTTGTCCCAAGCAAACTTCCTATTTACGCTGTTGTAATGGGTGCTGCATTCGGTATCGTCATTGCGAAAATGTTATTTGGTGGATTAGGATCAAACATTTTCAACGTTGCAGCAGCTGGACGTATCTTTATTGCACTTGCGATCACGAGCATGTTTGATGGCACCTATGTTGGTGTTGATTTGGTTGCTGGAGGAACAGCACTTACATCACTACGCTCTGGTCTAGGTTTCCCTGGCGTGCTTTCAAGTTATCGTTTATCAGAATTATTCTTCGGATTTATCCCAGGTGCGATGGGTGAAATCAGTGCTGCAGCCATTTTAATCGGTGCTGCATACTTATTAATCCGTAAATCCGCTGACTATCGCGTCATGCTTTCAACTGCATTGACATTTACCATTCTCATGCTTTTTGCAGGTCTGAAGTTATATCCTGACATGGCAATCGAATATGTTTTATTCCAACTCTTTAGCGGTGGTCTCATGTTCGGTATCGTCTTTATGGTCACTGACCCCGTGACATCGCCTGTCACACGTCC
>CALKAH010000368.1 GCA_937983315.1 uncultured Acholeplasmataceae bacterium
GTCATACTAGATCGTATTCGGTGACTGGAGTTCAGACGTGTTCTCTTCCGATCTTGGGTGAATCTGGGGTTGACCTAAAGCACCAATATAAACCATATCGGAATCATGTTGAGATAACGCATTACACATGATTGGACCGTTTCCACCAATTTTTTCTTGAACAGGAATGAGTTCAATATTCGTGGATAATCCTGCAGCACGTTCAATACGTTTTGCAAACTGAAGCATGGTTTCAATACGTGTGAAGTGTTCACTATCCATGCGTTTATCAACGGCATGAATGATTTCGTCGACGAAACCATCAAATCCGACGATCATCTTTTTATGCGCATAGGCAGTATTTCTTAAACGTTCAACTAAGTTTGATTTTGGGGTGTTCATGTTGTGACCTCTCTTATCATTTGTCTTCATTATAACACAAAACGACCTCAACAATGTGATATAATAAGACTAACTTTGGAGGTGTTTTCATGATAGCAAAACTCAACATCGAACCACGATATCAAGAAACCGATCAAATGGGGATCATTCACCATTCAGTCTATCCAATTTGGTATGAAATGGGACGAGTCAAATTTTGTGAAACCATTGGATTACCCTTTCATGTGATTGAAGAAAAAGGTATACGTTTAGCGATGTATCATATGACATGTACATATCTCAAACCAACGCTTTTTGGTCAACAATATACCCTTGAAATACGCTTGACATCGTTATCAAAAGTACGCTTAATCTTTAATTATCAGTTATTTAATCAGTCTCATGATCTCGTCCATGAAGGACATACTGAATTGATCTGGTTAAATCGTGATTTAAAGCCAACCAATGTCTATAAATCAAACCCAGAAATCTATGAACGTTTTTTAGAAGAGGTTGCCGTATGAAACCTATCCATATTGCCTATATTGGTGGTGGATCAAGACTTTGGGCAAGAAGCTTAATGAGCGATCTTGCGATGGAAAAAGATCTTTCTGGTGTCGTTAAACTTTATGATATCGATCATGAAGCAGCAGTGAATAATGCCAAGATTGGTCAAATGATAATGGAACTTCCACAAGCCAAAGGTCGCTTTCAATTTGAAGTATCATCTACCCTCGAATCCTGCTTAAAAGATGCAGATTTCGTATTAATATCGATCTTACCAGCAACATTCAAAGAGATGGAAGTCTATGTGCATCATCCTGAAAAGTGGGGAGTTTATCAACCCGTTGGCGATACAGCAGGTCCAGCAGGTATTTTTAGATCCCTCATCATGATGCCGATCTTTGAAACCATAGCCAAAGCGATTAAAGCGTATGCTCCATCCGCATGGGTGATTAATTTTACGAATCCGATGACGATGTGTGTACAGATGCTCTATCATGTATTTCCTCAAATTAAAGCTTATGGTAATTGTCATGAAGTTTTTCATGTTCAAGAAATATTAGCTAAAGCACTTGAAGACCAAAAAGGGATCAAAGCATCCCGTCAATCGATCATGATTAATCCACTCGGCATTAATCATTTTACATGGATCAATCAAGCATCATATCAAGATATCGATGTGATACCAATCTATGAATCATTTGCAAAGAAGTATCAAGAAGATGGTATTTATGGGGATCGTTGGATTCATCATGGTCCTTTTGGAAGTGCTGAAAAAGTCAAACTCGACCTTTTCTTACGATATGGTGTGATCGCTGCTGCAGGTGATCGTCATTTGGTCGAATTTTTACCTCAACCATGGTATGTCAAAGATCAAGAAACGATTAAAAAATGGCATTTCTTCTTAACACCTGTTTCAAAGCGTATCGATATCAAAGCCAAAGGTAATGAATCGGCATTGCGTATGATCAAAGGTGAAGAAGAAGTGAAAATCACGCCATCTGGAGAAGAAGGAGTTCTTCAAATGAAAGCTCTTCTTGGACTTCATGAGATGATAACAAATGTCAACATCAAAAATGAAGGACAAATCCCCAATTTACCACTTGGACATGTTGTTGAAACGAATGCTTTATTTAGAAAAGATCAGTTGAGACCCATCTACGCAGGTCCCATGCCCAAAGCTCCACTCGAATTGACTCGCCCACACATTCATATTCATGAACTTTTGATCAAAGCGTTTGATCACCGCAATTTAAAGTTTGCTAAAGAAGCGATCTTACGTGATCCATTTATTCAACACTTAAAACCACAAGATAAGCTTCAAATGTTTGATGAAATTGTCCAAAAACTGAAACCCTATCTCAGTTACTATACACAATCATGAGGTTTGTATGATCATTATTTCTGCTCATAAAGTCCAATCACCTGACAATCAAGAACGTATCAAAAAGACCATTGAACACGGTGGTCTTGTTGTGTTTCCCACGGAAACAGTCTATGGCATTGGGGCAGATGCGACAAATCCTGAAGCCGTAAAACGCATCTTTTTAGCGAAAGGTAGACCATCAGATAATCCACTGATTGTGCATCTTGCTGATCAACGGGATTTGAATCGGTGTGTACAAGATATCCCTGAACTCGCTTATCCATTGATGAAGGCTTTTTGGCCAGGACCCTTAACCTTGGTTTTTAAAAAGAAACCGATTATACCTCACGAAGTCTCTGGAGGATTAGATACTGTTGGCATACGTATCCCTTCATCAGAGGTTGCTCGTTTCGTGATTCAAGCCTCAGGTGTACCCATCTGTGCACCATCTGCAAATCTCTCAGGTAAGCCATCATCAACCTTATTTAAGCATGTACTTGAAGATTTTTCAGGCAAAGTTGATCTCATGATTGATGGAGGACAAGTTGATATAGGACTCGAATCAACAGTTCTTGATTTGACAACTCCGATTCCCGTTTTATTAAGACCTGGAGCTATCACCAAGAGAATGATTGAAGAGATCTTACAACTAGGTATTATGGATGCTACACAAGATGACATCAAAGATATCCCGAAAGCTCCAGGAATGAAATATACGCATTATGCACCCAAAGGAGAACTCACGCTCGTAGAAGGGTCATTTGACCACGTCGTCATGTATATCAATCAAATGATCAGAAAGCATCAACCCCATGAGGTTGGTGTGATTGCACCAAAGGAATATATGGATAGTATCTCCGCCTATTACAAAGTTGATCTCGGATCCCTTCATGATTTAAATGAAGTTGCTAAAAACATTTTTCTTGCTTTAAGACAGATGGATGCACTTCATATCAAGATGATCTACATTCCATCACTACCTGCTGAAGACCTTGGTCAAGCGATCATGAATCGGTTGATTAAAGCTGCAGGACATCGCATCATTCACGTATAAATTTCCTTATTTTAAACCTCCATTTCTTAAGAAAAAGTGAATTCTTTCAATGAAATCACTTACATGAAGTGTGGGTCTTTTTTATTCAAAATAAACGTGTATAATGAAGATTGTGAGAAGAGGGGAAAGAATACCATGGGGAACATATTTTCAAAAATAGGATGGTTTGTTAAGGAAAACTGGAAGACATATCTTGCCATGTTTTTCTTGCTGGTTTCCATAGCATCCATCTCACTTTTACCAGCATATGTCCTTGGACAAGCTATTGATACCATCGTATCTGGAGAGCTTACTGAAACAACACTCGTTGGGTTAGTCTTGTTTTTAGCTCTACTTCCCATAACACGCTATTTTTTAAGTTTTATCTATAACCATCTTTCTCAAAAGACAGCACAAACATTATCGTTTAAAATGCGTCAAAAATATTTATCTCATCTGTTTGATATGGATTCACAGTTTTATGAAAAGTATGAAAAAGGGGATTTAATCTCGAGAGTCACCGCCGATTTAGATGCGATCACTCAAGCTGCATCATCCATGCTTGAAGGTATTGTCTTTAACGTTGGTTTAATATTATTTGCAATTTCTGTGATGTCGTTGACCATTTCATGGAAACTAACACTCATCTCAGTGACAATCATGCCGATTGGCTTAACCATTTTAAACATCATCCGTAATCAAAAGCGACAATACATCAAAAAACATCGTGAAATTTATGCAGACATGACTGAAAAAGTCTTAGAATCTGTTGAAGGACAGCGTGCTATTCGTGCCTATGTCCAAGAAGATAACGATTTAGTTAAACAATATAAAGCTATTGATGCAGACATCGAATCATGGCGATATATCGTACGCTTCGAAAACTGGTTTAACCCGCTTTTTGAAGTGATCTATGGAATCACATATATCCTTGCATTCGCATTTGGTACCTATTTCATTATTCAACAGGAAATGACCTTAGGTGGACTGATTACCTTTGTTTCTTATGTAGGGATGCTTTTTATGCCCATTATTTCAATCTCGAATATTTTCACTCAAATCAATAACGCAACGATTTCTGTGGATCGTTTCGATGAAATCATGAAACAAGTGCCTGTTGTTCATGATGAAACGGACTCAAAACCCATTGTTCAATTCAATGAAATTGTGTTTAAGAATGTGACATTTAAGTACCCATTTGATAAACAGCCTGTGATCAAAAACATTTCATTTACCATCAAAAATGGTGAGACGTTAGGCATTGTTGGTCCAACAGGTGCAGGAAAATCAACCCTCATTCGTCAACTTCTTCGTGAGTTCAATGTCACCGATGGTGAAATCTTTATCGATGGTGCGTCTATTGAAGATTATAAAGTTGAAGCCATTCGTGATTTAGTGGGTTATGTGCCACAATCACATATGTTATTTAAACGTTCTGTTGAAGAAAACATCATGATTGGTAACCCAAAAGCAACCATCGAAGCATTGGATAAAGCAGTTAAGATTGCGGACTTTGAAAAGGATCTTCACTATTTACAAAATGATATGAACACGATGGTTGGTGAAGCCGGAGCGACATTATCAGGTGGACAAAAACAACGTCTATCCATCGCAAGAGCCTTAATCAAGGACCCACAAATTTTAATTCTCGATGACTCTCTATCTGCTGTTGATGCGAAAACAGAAGATACCATCATCAATCACTTAAAAGACTTTAGAAAAGGAAAGACCAACATCATTGTTGCTCATCGCTTTTCTGCTGTCCGTGATGCTGATGTGATTTTGGTTCTTGAAGGTGGGAAAATTACGCAACGTGGTACACATGAAGAATTATTACGCCAAGAAGGCTGGTATAAGCATCAATATATCCAGCAAATGACGATGAAGTAGGTGACGCCATGAAAACAATGAAAAAAGTATGGCGTTATATCGCCAAGTATAAAAAATTACTCTTTATCACATTATCCGCGATGCTCGTTGTACAAGCTTTAGGACTTCTCGCACCACTGATTGTCAAATCGATCCTTGACGATTATCTTGTCGGTATCGAAAGACCGTGGTATGAAGTGAGTGAAGGTGAACATGAGGTGACGTATCAAGGTCGTTACTTTTCACAAGATGAAGCAAGTGATCATGTTGTCTCTGTTGTGATTTATCGTGGTCAATATTATTTTGTTGAAGATGATGTCATCGAAGGCAATAAAACACTAACTGGAACAACTTTAGTCGTGACGAACCAAGAAGGACTCACTGAAAGTTATGATGTTGA
Source organism: uncultured Acholeplasmataceae bacterium (assembly GCA_937983315.1). Lineage (GTDB taxonomy): Bacteria > Bacillota_I > Bacilli_A > Acholeplasmatales > Acholeplasmataceae > Peloplasma. The sequence goes on from CALKAH010000368.1 coordinate 5,533, forward strand.
TCTGATGGAAAGAGGAGAAGTTATTGCCTTTTACCAACCCTTTGTGAGACCTTTAACCATTCTAATCATCTTACTTACTGTTCGTTTCTTCCTTCAAACGATCTTTACCTACATCCAACGTATCACCACATCCATGCTTAACGTCAATATCGTTCGTGATGCAAGAAAAGATGCGGTCAAGTCGCTTCAAAAGATGCCGATGACCTATTTTGAAACAGAACCCGCAGGTAAGATTGCAAACCGTATCATCAGTGATGTCGGGGGCATGATGAATCTCTTCTCGACGATCATGAACCTATTAGTCAACGCATCCTTAGCTGTCATCTTTGCCTATATCGGGATGTTTTACTTGGATGCAAGACTTGCATTAATGACATTCTTGATTTTCCCGGTTGTTTATGTTTGGTTAAAGTATTTCACGAAACGTTTGAACAAGATTGCTGTTAAAGTCAATGAACAAGCATCGATGATTACAGCTCAACTCAATGAAATCATTAACGGGATCAACATCTTGCAGATCTTTAACTTTAGAAAACAGACAGAAGATCGCTTTAACAATCTATCGAATGAGTTTATGCAAGAAAAGATCAAAGAAAATATCTTGCACCTTTCTATTGGTTGGAATATGATTCGCTTGATTGGAGCACTTGTGACATCGATCATCGTGCTTTACTTTGGTCAAGGTTATTTAACGATTTCAGGATTCGTGGTTTCAGCAGGGATCATCTATGCTTATAATGATTATCTCTCGCGACTCGTCGAACCTGTTGGAACACTCTTTCGAGAAATAGGTAACTTAGAACACGCCATGGTGAAGACAGAACGTATCTTTAGAATCATCGATGGTGAACAAGAAGATGGATCCTTTGAAGTGATTCCCCGTTTTAAAGGACATATTAAGTTTGATAACATTTGGTTTTCTTATCATGAAGGTAATCCGGTCTTAAAAGGGATTGATCTTGAAATCAAACCAGGTCAAATGGTGGGTTTAGTGGGTCATACTGGATCCGGTAAAAGTTCATTGATGAGTCTGTTGATGCGTTTTTATGATATGAAATCCTATGATATGGGAACCATCTATGTCGATGATGTGGATATTCGGAGTTACTCTAAACGCACCTATCGCACACATGTGGGTATTGTCTTACAGGATCCAGCGATGTTTAAAGGAACAATTGCTGATAATGTAAGGTTTGGACAAGTCGTATCGGATGAAACGATCGAACAAATTTTACGTGATATTGGTGGTGGTAAGCTTCTTGATAAACTCGAGCATGGTATACACACCAAGATTACGCGTGGTGGTGGAAATTTATCCGTCGGTGAAAAGCAGATCATCTCATTTGCACGTGCTGTGGTTCATGATCCAGCCATCTTAGTCATGGATGAAGCAACTGCGAATATTGATACAGAGACTGAAACGATGTTACAGACAGCGCTTGAAACGGTGAAAAAAGGACGAACGATGGTTGTCATTGCTCACCGATTATCAACGATTAAAAATGCAGATAAAATTGTTGTTTTAGAAAATGGTATTAAAGTCGAAGAAGGAAAACATAAAGATCTATTAGCCAAGAATGGTGTTTATGCGAACATCTATCGATCACAGATCAAACCTGGAGCGGAGACGATATAGTCTTCGCTTTTTTTTATTTTCCACCAATAATTGACAATAGGCTATTCGTATATATGGCAAAGAAAGAGAGGAATACACCATGAGAAAGTTAGTCTTAGGTTTATTTATCGTAAGTTTATCCATGATTTTTATGGCCTGCACAGGTCAAGCTTTTGAAGGTTTTCAACTGAATTCAACTGATGAAGTGATTGCTTTTCAAGCATTATCTTCCATCGAAATGCTCGATGAACAACCGACAACAACGGTAGCTAGCACACGTTTTAGAAAGATGAGTGACACAGAAGATGTGACAACACTTGATCAAATTGAACCTTATCTTGAACTATTTGAACAGTTGCTAACACAAAATAATGGTTTATCTGTAGAAACAACAGTTTCTGATCGTGAAGCTTATGCTGTTAAGCAAACATTTACAACCACCGATTTACTTGGGAATTCATCCACATACACACTTTACTACAATGAACTAGAAGTCGTAGTCGATGAATCAGATGATGATTCAAATGATGATGAAGATGACGATCACGATGAACAAGCATTTCGTTTTGAAGGTATCTTGATCTCGGGTGATCAAACATTTACTGTATCCGGAAAGAATGAAGTTGAAGACGATGAAACAAAGATCAAGTTTACAGCAACCAATGATTTGAATCAACGTGTAGAAGTCGTTCATAAATTAGAAGATGAAGAACAAAAATTTGAATATTCATTCTACCAAGATGAAGTTCTAAGTTACCAATCAAAGATCAAAATTGAAAATGAAGATAATGAATTTAAGATTGTTCTTGAATATCAAGAAGGCAATAATTCTGGTAAGTACACTTTCAAACTTGAAAATGAAGATGATCAAAGTGTCATGAAAATCAAATTTTACACAGACATCGACGGTGTTGTTCAAGAAGGTGAAGCTCGAGTATTAGTTGTTGTTGATGAACTTACTGGAGAAACCACATACTCGATATGGGTTAAGGGCATTGATGATGACGAAGAGCACGAAGAAAACTATGATCGTGATCGCGATGATGACGATGATGAAGATGATGATGAAGACGAAGATGATGACAATGAACAAGAAGATGAACATGAAGATGAAGAAGATGACAATGAGGATTCTTTAGACTAAGGTCTGTAACTTTCCGTCTAGCATCAAATAGGATATAATGTGAAGTGAGGGGTGCGATACCACTCACTTTACGCACTTCATGGAGAACATATGATATTAGGCGAAAAAGAGATTAATCGACTCAAAGCGCATGATGAATCATTATTTGAATCGTTGTATCAACAGACCAAAATAGGTGTTTACGCCATGATTTTCGGCATCGTCAAAAATCACATGCTCGCAGAAGATATCATGCAAGATGTTTACATGAAGATGCTCATTAAAATCGATCAATATCATCTGGGAACCAATTTCTATAATTGGTTGTTACAGATTGCGAAGTACCAAGCTATTGATGTTTATCGAAGACAGAGGAAAGAGGAACTTGTTGAGGTTGAACAGGTTGATTATCGCGTGAATCATCAACAAGAAAACCCGGATAAAGAAGATTATTTATTACATATGCTAAGCGTTTTGGATGATGAGATCGGAAGAGCGTCGTGTAGGGAAAGAGTGTAGATCTCGGTGGT
>CALKAH010000369.1 GCA_937983315.1 uncultured Acholeplasmataceae bacterium
ATCGTATTCGGTGACTGGAGTTCAGACGTGTGCTCTTCCGATCTATCATATCAACTACAAGTTTTTTACTACTTTTTTGCTTGTTTTGTATTCCATCTTTTGTAGCAAATAATCACAAAAATCCTATCGATCATTTCAGTTCAAATTATCGTGCTGTTGACTCCTATAATTTATACGGCGAAGGTCCCACTAATACAGAACATGTCATTGCAAGATCGTGGTACTCTATAAACAATTATGATAATGACTATGTAAATATTATTAAGTCTTTAGAAACTGCAAATAGTGCAAGAGGAAACCTGAAGTTTGGTCGAGTTAGAAAAACTGAAAGTAACGCTATTTATTTTCAAGATAAGGTTGTCGGATATAAAAATAGTGAATTCTTTATGCCAACAGATGAATTTAAAGGTGATGTTGCACGTATCATGCTCTACATGTATATCACATATAAAGACGATGGATTAAACAAGAATTATATCAATGTTGGATTGATGAAAACTTGGTCAAGACAAGATCCTGTAGATCAACGCGAAAGGACAAGGAACAAAACTATCCAATCACAATATGGTTATAGTAACAAATTTGTGACAACACCCTGGTTAGTTGGATTTGTTGTTTAAGATTCTCACAACCTATCTTGTTAAATTATTCATCACGATGTATACTTAAATTAAAGATAACACATTATCATAAATCAATCGTTGGAGGGGAAACACATGAAGAAGTATGTACTATTCTTTGCTTTCATTTTTTTTGCAAGTTTTTTGCTATTTAGTTGCCAATCAGACGTCAATCAATTCACCATCACATTTAACTCGAATGGTGGATCTTCAGTCACAAGTATAACCCAGGATAAAGATTCAACTATTAATAAACCTACAGATCCTGAAAAAGATGGATATACATTTGAAGGATGGTTTATAGAGGCTTCATTGTCAACAGAAGTGGTATGGCCTTATACAATCACATCTAATGTTACTTTTTATGCAAAATGGCAAACCACGACAACGTATACAATCACATGGGAAGTAAATGGAGTTGTCATTGAAACAGATACACAAGTGCCAGAAGGAACAATACCGACTTATAATGGACCAACACCAAGCAGAGTTCCTACCGCTGAATATGTATACACATTTACAGGTTGGAGCCCTACTGTTGTAGCTGCAACGTCTAATCAAACCTATCAAGCACAATTCTCGTATAATGATCGTCAATATACCATCACGTTTGATAGTAGGGGTGGTTCTTCTGTTGAACCGATAACGCTAAACTACAATACGTTAGTACAAGAACCCACAGAACCAACACGTGAAGGATATCACTTTGTTGCATGGTGTAATACACCGATGTGTACTGATGAAGTTCAGTGGCCATTTGAAATGACTGATAATATCACACTATATGCAAAATGGAATGAAGTTGTTCCATATGGGACATATTTAAGTTCATTGTTGTCGAGTTATGAACAGAATCCATATTCATACATACCTGATACGATGAAAGCGGGTAGTTTGCTTATCACACAACAACAAAGTGTGCTCGATTATTCAACATTTGTGAATGTTTCATCCATTCCTTATGGTGGTTTTGGTGAACAATGGAAAATGGTTATTTCGAATATAGAACAGTCAAAGGTGTTTTTTGATGTTTTAAATGTTATCGATTCTATAGCCTCTGCTTCTGTTACTGCATTTAATAATTATCTTGATACAAATCCAACAAATACAGCTCGTTTTGAGTTTACACAAGGAATCTATCAAGTGACCATCCTATTTGAAGATGGTGTAATGAATTATGTTATCGATTATACAACGACACTTCCTGGTTTTGGAGAACAAACGATTCAAATCGCATTATCTTATGACATCAATACTGAAGATAAAGTGGGAAGAATTCAAATTGGCGATGCTAATGCATTGCGCTATGAAGTTACTCGTGATTCATATAAATTTGGTATTCGGTATCTTGGTGTTAGAAGGGCTTATTTTGAGATTTTTAGAGATCAAGATGGCAATGTTGATGGTCGCATATTTGAGTACATCGGTATAGATGGATCATTTACCACCGGAAGCGCAGCAGAATTTTTCATTAACGACGATTATGTTTCTGTAGTAGGAAATAAATCAAGTTCTATGATGGGTTGGACAGGAACAATTAATGAACTTTATGATGTGGATTCAGGCAAACTCTTAGGTTATGAAGTGAAAGAAACATTGAGTTCAATCACTTACAATACTTTATGGTTTAATTTAGATAATACAACAGGTATCACGACCATTAAATGTCTGCCTGCACCACTTGAAAATAGTAATCCACATCTGATTTACTTGAATGGTAGTGCGAACACGTTTGTTGCTAAGACTGTAGGAGGTTTTAGCACAAAGATGCTTTCACGACGCTATGACATCGAACTCAGAAAGCAGTATTTCTATTATATGAATGGTGAAGAACTTGTCGAAGTTGCACTCAATGTTCCCATGTTGTTTGTACAAGAAGAACAACTTTCAACACTTGTTACGGATGTAAACACATCGAATGCAGGTTTAACCTTTGGCTTTAACGCATCCACTACAATCCAAAATCAAATCATGAGTGACTATGATACACTCATTGATCCATTTAACTTACAAAAAGAAGAATTTACTATTCAAAATATCCTTGATTATATCGGTGTGAAATATACACACGTATAACATACTTAAGGAGGGATTAATAATGTATAAAACAGAAGTTATCAAACGTATTTATAATGCTGAGAAAAGAGCATTAAAGATGCAAGAAGTCATCAACGAAAATGAGAATACAGGATGGGATTTTATCAATGCTGTTGGAACACCTCGTTGTGGTGTGATTTTAGTATTTAGGGAAAATCCCGCTTACAATCTTAACCAAGACATTAATAAGGGTATCAAGGAAGTAAAGAGCAAGATAACACAAATTGTAGATGTCATTAAAAAGTAAATTTTACTACTTTAATGATAATTTTACATAAAACAACTAACAAACTTAAGGGGGTTTATTAAATGTTTGGAAAAAAGAAAGAATTGCTAACTATAGCAGTATTAACTGAGATTATTAAGAAAAGTAATGATGATTTAATGAAAAGTGTTGAAAAATTCGAATCGGATAATGAGCATATCAGTATTTTATACTCAAATGATGTTGGCAATAAGCTACAAGTCTCCATATCAAAAATAAAGAGAAAATACGTATATATGCAACAAATGACTGGTAGACAGCCCATCATTTTTGATTCTAAACAATTACTGGATTTAGCAAGTTTTTTTCCAATTGCTCCAGAAACTAAAAAAACCTTAAAAAAGAAGTATAAATAATAAAAAAAATTCAAATTTGTTGTTTTCGATAATAAAATTTATTATATCAAAAATATTAATGTGGTAGTGTCAAGAATGTTTTCATTAAACGACTCAAATGAACTTATAATTTGGTAAATCGGATTTTTAATTGTGTCGAAATCTAATAATAAGCTTATATATTATTGATCAATGCAAAATGAGTTTCAATGAAAACGGTGGAACAATGGTTTCTAACATCCTTGTAGATAAAAACGAATCCATCAATAAACCATCTGATCCAACAAAAGAAGGATTCATCTTTGGTGGTTGGTTTAGTGATGAAGAGCTCTCTACAGCCATTACATGGCCATATACACCATCCAGCGATATGACGTTATATGCAAAATGGGATGCCATTAATTAATCGATGATATATCAATCATCACGTACACAAAAAAATATCTTGTTATGATTTTATATTAATGATAAAATCTAAGTAAAGACAATCATCCCCTAGGAGGATCACATGAAAAGAACACACTTGTTGGGAGCAATGATTATTGCTCTATTTTTCGTTGTTTTTTTGATGGGCTGTGAGGTCACTGAAAAGACCATCTCATCCATTGAAGTAGACGCATCTTCCATTCAAGATACGGTTGATATCACTGATTTTGATGTCTCTGATTTAAAAATCAAAGTCGTCTTTTCAGATGATACCTTTGAAGTCATTGAAGTGACTGAATCCATGATTGCACAAGCGGATTTATCCAAACTTACCTATATGGGACATCATGAGATTCACATCACGTATGAGGGATTAAATCTCACCTTTAATATTGAATTAACAGATGCCCAAACACTTGCTAACCTGATGACCTTTTATAATTATGCGGTGTCAACCCTAGGTTTTAGTGGAACCTATGATGCTTGGATTTTAAACCTTCTTGCAGGTGGAAGTGAAACCATTCGCTCTGCAGTATTTAATTCATCGAATGAACT
>CALKAH010000370.1 GCA_937983315.1 uncultured Acholeplasmataceae bacterium
ATCGTATTCGGTGACTGGAGTTCAGACGTGTGCTCTTCCGATCTCATCTTGTCAACGATTCCACTAGCCTTTACGGGCGGAATCATGGCCATCTTGGTGACGGGTAATTATCTATCCCTCGTATCCATCATGGGATTGATCATCCTTGTCGGTGTAATCGTCAACAATGGTATTGTCTTAATCGATTATATTCGTATTTTACGAGAAGAAGGATATACCATTCATGATGCGATTATCGAAGCGGGTAAAACACGTTTACGTCCCATTTTTATGACAGCTTTAACCACCATTTTAGGACTCCTTACCTTAGCGTTTGGCTTTGGTCAAGGTGCAGAACTATTACAACCCATGGCGATCACCGCGATTGGTGGTCTACTCTATGGTACAGTGTTAACGCTTGTTGTTGTTCCTACCATCTATGCTGCTGTCAATCGTAGAAAGATGAAGGAGGAAGTCCATGCAAACCGCAAAGGATAAGTTGTATCAAACCTTGGTTAATTATGTCAAACGTGGTGAAGATCTTGGACAAATCGCATTATCAAAGATCGCTCATGATGCAGACATTGGAAAATCAACAGTCTATGAATACTTTTCAAGTAAAGATGAAATGATTGTTGAGACATATCGTTATTTACTCAAACACTACGAATCTATCTTGCTTCAAGATTTGCATGTGATGGATTTTAAAGGTGCACTCCTTGAGGAACTCAAACGCACCTTGCTGGTGATGAATGATGCACGTGCAGTAATGGAAGTCATCATGAATCAACCTCATCATCAATCACTGCGTATTGATCTTAAGTTAAAACCAGAAATTCAATTGATCCAAGAAGCAATGGAAAAAAGATTTTCGAATATCATGTACTTAGGTGTTGTTGAAGGAGTTTTTCCAGCCAGGGAGCCCAAAAAATCGACAACGTATGTGATACGCGCTCTGATTACAGGGTTGATGTTTCAATACATTAATGATGAGATTGATATGAATGAAGATGACCTATTAAACCTCATCTATGACGAAATTGTACGTGTTGCTCAAGCTTAAATCATGCACACACCACCATGGTGTGTGTTTTCTTTTAGAAAACGATTTCGTAAACCTATGGCATTATTGAACGTTTCCATTTATAATGGAAGGTGAAAGAGTTGAGGTGCCTATGAAAAACTATTTACAAACATTAAAAAGTGGGGAAAAACAACCTGTCATTGGGTTAAAGGATCTTTCACGCTTGGCAGCAAGTGAAGGAATCGTCCTCTTAAAAAATGAAAACCATGTATTACCCTTAATCGACCAAAAAATTGCTGTCTTTGGTCGCATTCAAACAGACTACTATAAAAGTGGTACAGGATCCGGTGGTCTTGTCAATGTTGATCGCGTGACATCAATCATTGACGCACTCCTTGAAAATCCATTTGTTAAAGTCAATGACACACTCTTAGAAACCTATCGCACATGGGAAAAAGAACATCCATTCAATGCGGGTTCAGGATTTTGGGCAAGTGAACCATGGAGTCAAAAAGAAATGCCGTTGACGGATGACATCATTTCTTTAGCGAGACGTGAGTCAGATGTCGCTTTAATTGTCATTGGGCGTACTGCAGGTGAAGACCGCGACAATAGTGATACTGAAGGATCATATCGTTTATCTTTAGAAGAAGAAGACATGATGAAGAAAGTAACCCAATCTTTTAATCATGTCGTTGTTTTGCTTAACACAGGAAATGTGATGGATATGTCGTTTATGGACCGCTACCCAATGGATGCTGTTCTCTATCTTTGGCATGGTGGTCAAGAGGGGGGTCGCGCCGCTGCTGACGTACTAACCGGCATTGTTTCACCCAGTGGTAAATTACCCGATACCATTGCCTATGATATTCACGATTATCCTTCGACAGCTACCTATGGTGGACATGATGAAAGCATCTATCATGAAGATATCTATGTGGGATATCGTTATTTTTCAACATTTAAAAAGGAAGCTGTTCGTTTCCCCTTTGGTTTTGGATTATCCTATACAACATTTCATCACGAACTGATTACGTTTGATCCTGATAAGAAACACATGAATATCAATGTAAAGGTCAAAAATACAGGTCATTTTGCTGGTAAAGACGTCGTTCAAGTGTATGTTCGTCAACCACAAGGTCATTTGGGAAAACCAGAAAAAGTACTTGTATCATTTGCTAAAACCGGTGTGCTCAAACCAGGTGAATCTGAAGTTTTGAGTTTGAGTTTTGATGAATATGATTTTGCATCTTATGATGAAACAGGATTAACAGGTCATCCCTCAAGTTATGTATTAGAAGCTGGAAACTACGTGATTGAACTCGCACACGATGTTTCTACATCATGGCATGAACTCAATTATACGATCAATCAAACCAAGGTCATTGAAACCCTCGAAGAGGTCTTAAGACCGGTCAAAACGTTTAAACGTATTAAACCCAAATTTGTCAATGGACACACGCAAATCGTACATGAAGAAGTACCAAGAAGAACAGTTGACTTATTAGCAAAAATTGATCAATATCGTCCTAAGACGCTGAAAGCTCCTGATCATTTTGTCTCTCTTCGTGATGTTTATGAGAAAAAAGCTACAGTTAAAGATTTAGTTGCACAAATGACCAAAGATGAACTCGCAACACTCATTCGTGGTGAAGGCATGTCATCGCCTAAAGTTACACCAGGTACAGCAAGTGCATTTGGTGCAACTTCTAAAGAACTAGAGCGCTATGGATTACCCATCGTTTGTTGTTCAGATGGTCCATCAGGTATTCGTATGGATTCTGGTATGCAAGCCACTTCAATGCCTAACGGTACGCTGCTTGCTGCAACATTCAATACAGAACTTGCAGAAGCACTCTACTATGGTGTTGGTCTTGAAATGATTGGATATGACATCGAAATCTTACTCGGACCAGGCATGAATATTCACCGTCATCCACTTTGTGGAAGAAACTTTGAATACTTTTCTGAAGATCCCATTTTAACAGGATACATGGGAGCTGCCATTGTGAAGGGATTGCAACGTGCAGGTGTCACAGGTACGATTAAACACATTGCCCTGAACAATCAAGAATATCGTCGTTTTGATGCTGATAGCGTTGCAAGTGAACGTGCCATTCGCGAAATCTATTTAAAAGGTTTTGAAATGGCTGTTAAAAAAGCTCAAGCTAAAGCTATCATGACATCTTATAATCCTATTAATGGTATCTGGGCTGCAGGTAACTATGATCTGATTGCACGTGTGATCCGTCATGAGTGGGGATTCAAAGGTATCGTCATGACAGACTGGTGGGCAAAAATGAATGATGACCAAGAACCTGGTACACGAACCAATATCAAAGCCATGGTCCGTGCACAAGGTGACTTATATATGGTTGTCGTGGATGCGAAAAACAACTCATTAAAGGATAACATGATTGAATCCTTTGAATCAGGTGCGTTGAAATTGGCAGAAGCTCAACTGGTTGCAACTAACATTGTTTCCTTCTTACTCCAGTCCTATCGTTATCAGAAAGAAATGAATCATCCCATCAAGCCACAGCCTTCACCTATTCCACTTCCAGTATTAACTCGGGTCTTTGTCAATGGTGTTGTCCTTGATGAGTTCGATCCAAAAACGACTCATTATACGTTAGATGTCGATGATCATTTCAATTTAACGTTTGAAATTGAAGATCATGCATCTTATCACGTGAAGCGTAATGCACACACGACAGTTGTGTCCTTGATTTTACATCAATGTCAAAATCATTATGTCTTTACCAATCGTAAACGTCATCAAAACCGTGATGCCTTTGACTTAAGTGTCATCCTTACGGATCATCCGTTCGCAATCTCAGATCTTGCGTGGGGAAAAACACATCTTCATGTTGAAAAAGCTACATGGCATAATGCTGAAGTTCAAGTGAAAGATGGAATCATCCTTCTTCAAAAGAATGGACTCATTTCCTTTGTCGTTGATATCAAGAGTTTCAGTAAATACATTGTCGAATTATCGATCGCTTCCGATGTGTCAAGTTTCGCACAATTACCCTTCTCCATTTTATGTGAAGATCGCGTATTATCAACGTTGACAACCAACGGTACCGATGGTAAGTGGTTTGATATTGCATCACAAGTTATCTTAAACCCAGGCATTCATCGTTTAACATTCAAATCACATGCGAGTGGTTTAAAGATCAAGAGAATCGACATCGTTAGACATCAATAATATAAAGACCACAGATTGAACTGTGGTCTCAGTCTGTAGACAAAAGGGTCTTTTCTAGACAGAATATCTGTTAGGAATGACTC
>CALKAH010000371.1 GCA_937983315.1 uncultured Acholeplasmataceae bacterium
AGATCGTATTCGGTGACTGGAGTTCAGACGTGTGCTCTTCCGATCTTCACGATCGTCAATCTCATGGATTTTTTTAAGTGTACCTCCTGTTGGAATGAATACCTTACCTGTGTCATCTAAAAACTTGATTCCTAAAGCAGATAGCATTCCAGTTCCCGCATCATTGGTTGCTGAACCTCCAACACATAATGTGATTTGTTTAACTCCCTTTTGTATTGCATCACGAATCATCTCTCCAACACCATAAGTTGTTGTCTTTGTTGGATCTAACCGTGATTCAACGATTGAAATACCTGCGCACTGTGCCATTTCAATGATGGCGTGTTCGTTAGACACAAAATAATTGGCTTCAATCGGTTGAAAAAAGGGATCGCTGACTGTAATTTTCACTTTTTCTCCAGGAATAAAATGTGCAAACGCATCAATGCTACCTTCTCCACCATCAGATATAGGAATACCGATGATCTGTGTGTTTGGAAATTTTGTTCTTATGGCATCTTCCATAATGTGTGTGACTTCCATGGCTGACATGCTTCCTTTGAATGAATCCGGTATAACAATAATCTTTTTCATAGCATCGTTTTCCTTAGTTTTTTAAATAATGTATATGTGGCAACAGTCCAACCATAACTGATATCATCATACCCGATGTGATGAATTGCGTCATAATCTTCAAAAAATGCACCTGATTTTTCAATAGTGTTAATGTATCTTCTTTTCGCTTTATTCTCAAGTTCAGTTTCCATAAAATACGATAGAGATTCACATATCATATACATAGGTGGGGCCCAAACTGGACCTCTCCAATAGGCATTTGGCTTCATCACATCACCTTTTCTTGAATCGTATAATGCACTACGGATAGATTCAGTTGCAAATCCGTTTGGGGCTAAAAAATGGTTTTCAAGTTTTAATTCGTCAATCATTTTTTGAGCCACTTCCATCGGTAGAAGGTGTTCAAGTATGAGCGGTATCATTCTGATGAGCGATGTTGTGTTTTTAACTTCACCTTTATCATTGCGATACATGAACTCATTGCCATTCCAAAACGTTGAGATAAACGATGAAAGCAGTTTATCCCTTTGTCGTGCCCAATCCATACTTTCTACATCCTTTGATAATCGTGATGCAAGTTTACATAAATAATCCATCTGAATAATAAGGTAACTGACCAGATCGGGTGTGGTGGCATTTCCACCGTCATCAAAGCATGTAGCATTGTCCCAACCGGAATCAAATGGCTTTTGATAAACGGGGAATGAATCATTCGATTTTATCCACCAATGTGTTAGTTTTACTAAGCTTTCATAAACGAATTGTTCTTTA
>CALKAH010000372.1 GCA_937983315.1 uncultured Acholeplasmataceae bacterium
ACCACCGAGATCTACACTCTTTCCCTACACGACGCTCTTCCGATCTGTTCTTTGGGAAGATAGGCGGTTGGTTTGGTGATAAGTTTAATCTAAAGCAAACCCAGAGTGTAAGCTCAACAAGTAACGTGAATCGTTCAAACACGAATACAAATAATATCACCATCAATACCACATCACCAACCTTCGATATCGATTCCATCAACAGAGCTCTTGGAGGTAGTGTGATTTGATTAGAAAAATCTATCTTGAAAACCCATCTGGAAATAAGTTCTATTTTGATTACCGCAGCGGTTGCTTAATCCATGCGATTAGTGGACTTGGTTTTTCACAAGAAATGACCTATTTAAAGTATGAAACATTTTATGATCGTGTAGATCAGACACAAGGACTAACTGAGATACAAGCTACCCTAATATTTCTCAAAGGATATTCAGGTTATACTGAATTGATGAACTATATAAAACTTGGAGAGAAAGAACTCAAACTATACTATGAAGCGGATGATTCCGCTTTTTGTTTTGTAGATATCAAATCGATATCTAAACAAGAACTTGTCGCTGGAACACTACAAAGCCAGATTATCTTTCAGAAGTTATCCTTATGGTTAAAGAATCAACTCTATACAGTTAATGTTAATGAAGATACAGTTGGAAAACGATATACATACAGTTATCCTTATCGGTATTCAGCTTTCTTTGAAGGCAGAATTCAAATCATCAACAGGGGTGTCCATAAGGCACCTTTTTTAATTGAAATCATAGGTGCAGTAAATGACCCAGAGATTATTATCAGAAAAAACAGTACTGTGATTACGATGCTAAGACTTTATCACACGCAACTAAACGGTGAAATTCACATCTCTGCTATCCCGAATAAGCAATACATTCGACAAATCGATAATGGTGAAGTCAATTCAATCTATGGTTCACAGGATTTTACATGTGATAATTTTCTGTTTATAGAACCAGGTGAGTACGAAGTGGAATTCAAACCAGGAATCGCAAGTCCTACCACGTGTCGCATCACATTACTTGAAGGGTATCTGGGGGTATAGGTATGCAACTTGTATTCCTCGATAGACTAAACCTCGCCTATAAAGACTATGGCTATGTCGATAAGGATTTTGAAATCATACTTGATTTAGTCATCATTCAAAAATCAACCTTCATGGTGAATAAGACAAAACTCAATGCTTCCATTGGAGATATTGTCATCCTAAAAGATGCACCGATTCACTTTATCGGTATTGTTGAACGATTAGAAGTAGCAGACAAACACCGAACATCGGTTCATGTACTTGATTTTAAAGAAATGTTTTCAATTGACGTTCCTGTTCAAAGTTTTACTGGTGACTTAGGGTTATACCTTGAAAATGTGTTATTAAGTCATTTTAAAGAAAGCGATGACGAATTACAGAACTTGAGTTACCTTTCCATACAACGAGAAGCAAGTGTTCAAGGAGAACTCTCCTTCGAAGCAGATAAGATTATGTCATTGGCATCACTCATGGAACTTATCACTAAATCGTATGGGTTAAGACTAAGATCGGAAGAGCGTCGTGTAGGGAAAGAGTGTAGATCTCGGTGGT
>CALKAH010000373.1 GCA_937983315.1 uncultured Acholeplasmataceae bacterium
GCTATCTGTGATCCGTCCAGACGACCAGTTTTCTCAAGTTCATCTAAGATAGGATAGAGTGCTTCAGAAGGATAATTGATAGGTTTTGGTTTTGGAAGTGTTTGATGTTGCAGACCGAGCATATGATAGATTTGATTGCGGATGTAATGAACATCACGTTCTAAAATAAGTTCATTTTCTAGGGCATAGACGAGTAAGTTTTCGACATGTTGACGCATGATGAACCTCCTGTTTGATGTATCCATGTTTATTTTAACAAAAAGGCACTGAAAAACCGAGCCCATGTTGTCATTTCGTGCTGATTCATCATGGATGATGATGTCTCTATTCATTTTGATATTCAAAAGATTCAATCCTTCGTTTATAATGAAACTATAACGCATTTAAGGAGCTTACTATGGCGCAATCAGTGAAACGGAAATTAGCTTTTGCATCAGCTGACATCTTTGGTGGAGGATCATTCAATATTGTCAATTTTTTATACCCTGGTTTTTTAGCAATTACCGTAGGGATCAGTCCTTATTGGATTGGTGTTGTGATGCTTGTTGCACGCATATGGGATGCGATCACAGATCCCATTATGGGACACATATCCGATCGTACAACATCGAAGATGGGAAAACGTCGAATCTATATGGTCATCGCAGCACCTTTTGTTTTAGTTTCGATGTATTTTCTCTTTTTCCCATATGCATTTTCTGAGACAGCACTTCGTGTGATTGCAGTCCTCTTAAGTTATCTTGTATTTACCACGGTTCAAACATCGGTGATGATTCCTTATTACTCACTCTCGAGTGAAATGACATCAGATTACCAAGAGCGAGCTTCGTTTAATTCATATCGCTTAGGATTTAGTATTTTCTCTTCTATTCTATGTGTTGCAGTTCCAGGTATCGTTGTGGGTCTATTTGATGATAAAACGACAGGCTATCAAGTCATGAGTCTTTCGTTTGGTCTTTTGTTTGGATTATCGGTCTTATTAACAGGTCTTTTTGCACGAGAAGAAATTCAAACACCTAAAGTTGAATCAAAGTTATCATTCAAAGATATGATGAAACCCTTGAAACTCGTTCCATTTCGTCAATATTTAGGCATGTTCTTGGTTCTTCAAATGTCAATGGCAATCATGAGTGGGCTATTCTTTTTCTATATTGATTTTTTCATCACGAAAACAAGCACATTAGATGGTGAGGCAACGATGGTTGGATTGATTGCTGCTGCACTGATGTTTTCCATGCAAATTGTTGCACTTCCTATCTATCTTAGAATGATTGAAAAGAAGGGCAAGACATATGCTTACCGTTTTGGAGCTTATCTTTGGATCATCTCTGCATTCTTTATTTTAAT
>CALKAH010000374.1 GCA_937983315.1 uncultured Acholeplasmataceae bacterium
AGATCGTATTCGGTGACTGGAGTTCAGACGTGTGCTCTTCCGATCTTAAGATGATGCCACCCTTCTTATCAATTAAGATATGTTCAGGATGACGTTTAGCAAAATTAAGGTCATCACACGTCTTCAAATATTCATCTTTTGGCATCGCTCCACTCATGGAAACACGGTATGGGTTACACCATGCATGAAAAGATAGTTGACGCTTTTTCGCTTCTTTAATGATCCAAGCTAAGACATCAAACGGAGGTTTCTTTCCTTCTTGACCTGTGAAATAACGGGAATATGGATTGAGTTTCGATTCATAAAAAGCATCGTTTGTTGTTCTCACTTGGAAGAAAATCGTGTTGATGTTGTAAGAAACCGCAGTATCGAGCATGCGGATGATACGTTTTTGGTAGTCATCGATATCTTCGACGGTCGGTAAATCAATATTGACAACATTGGATACCCAAAATGCACGAACTTCCTTTTCGTGATACCTTGCAGGTATTTCAACGGGGTCTTGTGTTCCAAAATGAACAACGATATCTTTGGTTTCGTTTTGATGATAGATCTTCATGTTATTTCCCTTCATAATATGTTAAATAAGGCTTATGCGCGATGACGAGTTCATCGAATGCTTTCTTCGCTTGAATGCTTGAATGGGTGAGTGGATGAATTTGAAGTGCAAGGAGAGCTTTACCCAAATTCTTTTCATAGATTGCATCGGCAAGAAGTTCTTCATAGGCTTTCACACTTTGAATGAGACCTCTGACCTGTACGGGAAGTTTTCCAATATGCACAGGGATAGGACCATCTTTTGTGATCCGGCACGTAATCTCAATCGCACAACCATCTGGTAAGTCTGTGATATGTCCGTTATTGACGGTATTGACGGCTTGATAATCGCGTTTATCATTGACGATCGAGGAAATCACACTGCATGCAACATCCGAATAATAAGCTCCACCACGTTTAGAAAGTTCTTCGGGCTTTTCCTTCAGATGAGGATCTTGGTATTTCTTAAACAGTGCTGTTTCGATATCTTTGACAAGTTCAGCACGTGTCTCATGCTTTTCATAAGATGCTAAGAACTTTTTAAACATCTCTTCGTAGAAATAGTAATACTTCAAGTAAGGCGATGGATATGCGTTAAGTTCACGAATAAAATCATAACTCCACGCGAGTGGATCGATATTATTCATCGTCATCTGTTTTTCTTTCATGAGCATAAAGATTTCCTGTAGACGATCTTTTTTTCTATAATAAAGATTAAAGACAAAGGATAAATGGTTGAGTCCACCAAAGATGGGAACGAGATCACTGGGCTTAACATTGAGTTGTTCAGCAAAATGCATCGTCATGTTAATCGGGACGTTACAAACACCGATGTAACGTTCAAAATCACAATAACGGAACACAGCTTCGGAGACAACACCCGCAGGATTCGTGAAATTGATCAGCCATGCTTGATCACATAGTTCTTTCATATCTTTGATGATGTCAAAGATAACGGGAACTGTTCTTAAAGCTTTGAATACGCCACCTGCTCCATTCGTTTCTTGACCAATAAGTCCATATGTTGCAGGAATGCGTTCATCTTTAATACGTGCATCGAGTAAACCAACACGAAACTGTGTCGTCACAAAATCAGCACCTGGCAAGGCTTCTCTTCGGTTTAACGTCAAGTGAATGGTCATAGGAACACCTGCCTTTTCAACCATACGGCGTGCAAGATTGCCTACGATGTCTAGTTTTTCTTTTCCTTCCTCGATATCAACAAGCCATAATTCAGTGATTGGAAGTTCATCGTGACGCTTAATAAAACCTTCGATGAGTTCTGGGGTGTAAGATGATCCGCCACCGATGGTGACAACTTTTAGTCCTTGTTTCATCGTTTGATCCTCATTTCTATTAGATTTGATTCAATGGTTTCATCTTGAACGATATGCAGATGATCAAGTGCACGCAAGTATCCACCAATCATTGGAGGATAGATAGGTCGTACAAGATAAGCCTGTGGAACTTCTTCCTTCAAGCATTTAAGCATGGTATCAATTAAGAGTTGGTTGCCTTCTTCAAAGACTCTTCCTCCAATGACAACCGGGATTTGATGATGCTCTTCTTCGATCTGTTTGATCACACCTGCGGTTTGATAACCAAGGAATGTTGCGATTCTTTCAATAATTTCTTGACAAACTTTATCACCTTGATTGGCAAGTTTGAAGGTGAGTGCGGTGATTTCACCCATTTGATGACGGTCTAGTTTGGGTTGGGGGTAGAATAAGGCAACTACATCGGCCATCGATTTAACACCAAGTAGCGGTGGAATAGCATCCATCAGTCGTGTCTTTTTATAGGTCAATTCTTCTGCACGAAATGCATAGTGTAGGGCTTCTCGTGCGATATCAAGTCCACCACCATAAATACCTAAGGTAAAGCCTAAACTTCTTAAAATGGCTTTTTTACCTTCACCATGGATGGCAGCGGCATTCGTTCCCGTTCCACAAATACATACAGCACCATAGGGTTCATGGAGTCCGCTTCTTAAAATGAGCCATGCATCATTTTCAATCGTAAAAGGGATATCTTCTAAGATAGGTTTGGTTGCGCGTGATAAGCGTTCAATATCGCTTTCTAAATCTGCACCTGATAAACCAAGGTGTGCATAGGTAATCTGTGATTGAGTGATGTTCATGGTCTGAAGCATCGTATCCATCATCTCAGATATAACTTTTTGATAGATCTCAACACCGAGTGATTGATGATTGCATCCCGATGAAATGGCTTGGTAAAGGAGATGACCTTGACGATCAAATAAACCAAGATGAGTCTTTGTTCCTCCACCATCGATACTGATGATCATGTATGTCCTCCTATACCCAATAGGTTACTTGTCCTAAGATGACTTTTCGTTTTGCTCCGGTTGCTTGAAGTAAGTTAGATGGTCTAAGCGATAACGTCTCATGACCTAAGATGAGAAAAGCCAGTGCTTCTTTGGCTTTTGAGTTAAAGCCCAAATCTTCGAGTTTTAAAATAGTTATTTCTGGTAACTGCTTCTGTATGTTTTCTAAAATAAACGTATTATACGCCCCACCACCTGAAAAGATGATGTCATCTAAACCGTTTTTAGGGATAATCCATGTTTGGTAGGCATCGACAATCGATTGAATGGTAATCATCGTCAATGTATGGATGATATCTTCTGGTTTTTGATGTTTATATGCTATAAGAAGTTGATCTGTGAGTTGATCACCGAAAACTTCACGTCCGGTTGATTTAGGAGGTTCTAAGCGAAAGAAGGGATGATCCATCATCTCTTGATAGAGTTTTGAAATGAGTTTACCTTGTCTTGCGATTCCTCCATTGTCATCATAAGGTTGTTGATAGAGTCGTTGCATCGCGCGATCAATCATCATGTTTGCAGGTCCTGTATCCATCGCAATCACATCATGTTCGGATGCACCTTTGGGAAGATAAGTAAGATTTGAGATACCACCCAAATTATGAAGAGAACGTGAACGTTTGGGATCAGAGAATAAAATGAAGTCAACATAGGGAACAAGGGGTGCACCCACACCACCTTGAGCGATATCTGCGTTTCTAAAATGTGAAACAACTGTCGTTTTTAATATCGATGCAATCGCACTTGGATCTCCAAGCTGTAACGAGGATTGAATGAGATGTCCTTGATTCTCGTTGATATGCCATATCGTTTGTCCATGTGAGGCTACAAAATCAATCATTTCAAGTGAGAGATGTGCATCTTCACATACTTTTTTCGCAGCATGCCCAAATGCATATCCTAGTTTCATGTTAAGACTAGAAAGAAGTGCAGGGGTAGCTGCCTTCTCGTTCATCGCTTGTCTGATTTCTTCTTTTAAGGGTTCATCGATAGGTATGGTCTGAAAGGCAATTATCTCTACCTTTGTGTTGAGATATGTCCCTTCGATGTTAGCAACAACAACATCAATCCCATCCAATGAGGTGCCACTCATGATACCTATAGCCATCTGTTTCATGCTATACCTCGTTATACGTCTATTATAATGCAACCCAAGATTAAAATCTTGTATGCGCTTTCGTTATGATTGGTTTTTTCAATTTCGTGAAAAAAGATAGGGGTCTTGAAAAAATAAAAACGTGTGATGACTCACACGTCTTATCGTTTACTGAGTTATCATACTAAGTGCAACGCGTGATGAAATAAAAAATCACAGTATTCCCATTGTATAATAGAGTTACCACACAATACATACAAGGGAGAATACTATGATCTACTTACATCTTACCATAGATGAGCGATCTTGTATCGCCTCTATGAGATTTAGACATGAATCAATCTCTTCGATTGCCAAGGTGCTCCATCGAAATAAGAGCACGATTTCACGTGAATTAAAGCGAAACTTTCATTGGAATGAACA
>CALKAH010000375.1 GCA_937983315.1 uncultured Acholeplasmataceae bacterium
TTGATGGTTAATTTAGCAAGATGACTCATTGAGGGTCTAAAACCACACATGACAACAAGTTCTTTGATCATTTTGAGATTGACAACGATGACGGTAAAGAAATCAAGGCGACCATTTTGCGAGATGGCGGTTGATAACATCACGGTCTTCGCATTCTTTCTGATGACTTGATTCATCACCTTTTTAATGTGGTGGTTAAAGACATGATTGAGTGCAAGTTTTAAATCTTCAGGATTACTGTTTAAAGCATCTTTTAAACGGACCTGATCTTCTTCGGAGAGTGTTTCATCTTGGAGGATGCGTTTTGCAACACGACGATGAACCGGATGATTGATGACTTTATGATCATCAAGTGTGGTTTCAACAGAAAATGTCGGTGAAAAAAGAATGATATGAACCGGACGAATAATCAAGAAATAAACCAGTAAAAAGGCAATCCCATAAAAACCGTACTCAACATACGGATGGATTTGACGTAGACGGTCACCAACATCAAGGACTGATGAGAGTAAGATGAGGATAAATAGCAAAATAAAACCGATGGCGATCGCGTACCAAAACACCTTTGTCGAATCTTTTTTCTTCATACGATCCCTTCTTTCTTTATCATGATTATATCATTTTTTTAAGAAGTTGGAAGGGTAAAGTTTTCTAGAGATAAAACTTCTTACCATCTTTGATGGAGTAGAATTCATTCTTTCCAATCACGATATGATCAACAAGATCAATTCCCATCAGTTCAGATGCTTGAATAAGTTGTTCAGTCGCAAGGATATCCGCCTTGGAAGGCATCGAATCTCCTGTAGGATGATTATGTACGAAGATCACCGAGGATGCAGAGAGTTTCACTGCAGTTTTAAAGATCTCTCTTGGGTGAATGAGTGTTTGATTGATGGTTCCAATAAAGATGGTTTCTTCGGTGATGAGTTCACTTTTTGTATTGAAATAGAGTGTGATGAAATGTTCTTGCATGAGGTGTGAGAGTTTATGATGAAGATGATGATAAACATCAAATGATGATCTGATCACGATTCTCTCAGTCTTTTTGGTCTCTGCTAACCTTCGACCAAGTTCAATGGCAGCGATCACTGTACATGCTTTCGCTTCTTTGATACCTGGAATAGTCATCAGTTCAAAGACACTCATCCGTTTTAAGTCATCTAATGATGATAAATGATAAAGCACCTTTTTAGCAAGATCAACGACGGATAGATGTTCATCACCTGTCCGAAGTAAGATGGCTAAAAGTTCATCATTGGATAAAGCAAGTGGACCACTGTTTAATAATCGCTCACGTGGTCGTTCTTCTTTGGGCATTTCTTTGATGAAATACATAAAAAAACCTCCTCTATCTTATGATAGAAAGAAGGTTGTTATGTTACTTTATTCCCACTCAATCGTTCCAGGAGGTTTCGAGGTGATATCATAGACGACACGGTTAATTCCTCTAACTTCATTGGTCATCCGATTGGATATTTTTTGCAAGATTGGATAAGGGATATGGGCAACATCAGCGGTCATACCGTCGATCGATGTCACAGCTCGGATGACAAGGACATGGTCATAGGTTCTTGAGTCACCCATCACACCGACTGTTTTTAGAGGGGTAAGCACAGTGAAATATTGCCAAATCGATTGATCGAGATGATGCTTTTTAATCTCTTCTCTTAAGATAAAATCTGATTCTTGAACGATTCTGATTTTTTCTTCGGTGACATCACCCAAAATTCGAATGGCTAATCCAGGACCAGGAAAGGGTTGTCTACGAATGATTGATTCGGGTAATCCTAAGGCAAGTCCTAATTCACGGACCTCATCTTTGAAGAGCTTATTTAACGGTTCAATTAAAGTGAGTGACATATGTTTAGGAAGTCCACCCACATTATGGTGTGATTTAATGGTTTGTGCGGTTTTCGTTCCTGATTCGATGACATCGGTATAGAGTGTGCCTTGTGCAAGAAATTGGGCGTGTGAGACAGCTTTGACTTGTTCTTCAAAGACACGAATAAAAGCTTCACCGATGATCTTGCGTTTTTTCTCTGGATCTTCAACACCTTTTAGCAATTCTAAAAAGCGTGATTTGGCATCCACAGTGATCAAATTCATCTTAAAACGATGCATAAAAGTTTCTTGTACTTCTTCGGCTTCATGAAGCCGTAAGAGACCGTGATCAACAAAGATCGGTGTGAATTGATCGCCCAAGATATGATTTAAGAGTGCAGCAACCACCGAGGAATCCACACCTCCGGATAGTGCACAAATCACATGGCCATCACCGACAAGTTCTTTGATCTCTTTGGTCTTCTCTTCAATGAAGTGTGGCATCGACCATGTTTTATCAGCATGACAGATGGATGTGATGAACCTATCAAGAATGGTAATTCCATATTCAGAGTGTCTGACTTCAGGATGAAATTGGATACCAAAAATCGATTGATCATCATTCATCATCATCGCGTACGGAGTCGTTTCAGACGATGCAATCCCCACATATCCTTCTGGAAGCTCTGTGACTTGATCACCATGACTCATCCATACATTAAAACGATCAGGTAGTCCCTGAGTGAGTGGGCTTTGTTTTAGGATGTTCATTTCGGTTAGGCCATACTCTTTTTTATGACTTCCTTCAACCTTGCCACCTAAATGGTGAGCCAGAAGCTGCATCCCATAACAAATACCAAGAATGGGTAGACCTAATTCGAGTAATCCTTTGGGTAATGAAGGTGCATCTTTCTCATAGACAGAGTTTGGACCACCGGATAAAATGAATCCTAAGATGTCATCGGTTTGATTCATATTTAAATCGTCAGGATGGATCAGTTCAGCATATACAGAAAGATCACGGATGCGTCTGACGATGAGTTGATTGTACTGACTACCGAAATCTAAGACCACGATTTTTTTATTCATGGTAATTGGGTGACTCCTTGATGTTATCGACATCATGAGGATGTGATTCTTTTAATCCAGCATTCGATATTTTAACAAATTGTGCTTTTTCTTTTAACTCATGGATCGTTTCACATCCACAATAACCCATACCCGAACGAAGTCCACCCATCATTTGATGAAGGACATCTTTGATTTCTCCCTTGTAGGGAACAGTCGCTTCAATACCTTCTGGAACAAGTTTTTTAAGTTCCTTGACACCGCCTTGGAAATAACGGTCTGATGAACCCTTCTTCATCGCAGTGAGAGAGCCCATACCGATGTAACTCTTAACTTCTTGTCCATCAACCAGATAGACATCACCCGGAGTTTCTTTCGTACCAGCTAAAAGACCACCAAGCATCACGCAGTCTGCACCCGATGCGAGTGCTTTGGTGATATCACCGGATAGTTTAATTCCTCCATCAGCAATAATACCAATGTCATATTGTCTTGTAACTTGATACACATCATTAATTGCTGTAAGCTGGGGAACACCGACCCCAGCGACCACACGTGTTGTGCAGATTGAACCAGGTCCAACACCAACTTTAATGGCTGATGCACCTGCATAAATCAAATCAATCGCAGCTTGAGCAGTGACAACATTGCCCCCAATAATATCTAGATTAGGGAAAAGGGCACGGATTTGTTTGATCGTATCGATAACACCTTTGGAATGCCCATGTGCACTATCGACAGCGATGATATCAACACCCGCTTCATAGAGTTTGTTGATACGTTCATAGGTATCTTTTCCAACACCCACAGCTGCACCAACTCTTAAATGACCCTCAGCATCTAAACACGCATCCTTGTTTTCAGATGATACCTCTACTCGTTTAACCTTTCGTACCATCTCTGCTTGTTCGTCAATCGATAGATTTTTATGAATGATCCCTAATCCACCTAGTTTTGCCAGTGCAATCGCCATCTCTTCTTCCGTGACTGTATCCATGGCAGCGGATAAAACAGGAATGTTCAACGTAATCTTTTTCGTTAAACGTGTCGTGAGTATCGTATCAATGGGCACAACTTTTGAGAATGCTGGTACCAACAAGAGATCATCAAAGGTGTACGCTTCTTTGATTATTTTCCCATTCATCATGTGATTCACCTCATTTGTTTTTTATAGTTTATCAAGGTACTTATGATTAAGCAAGATGCTTGTGTGTAAAAAAGAAAAAACATAGCAAGCTATGCTTTTTTACGATGGTAGAGAAAAACGCATCCATAGATGATTTGAAACAGAAGGGCAATCGAGATGACAAAACCGATGACCCAAAAATCACCTAAGAAGGCATACATGGGAGCCACTTCATGAGGGACTTCTCTTAAGAAAAGGTGATTACTATCCAGTAAGAAGTTTATTGGATACATGATCGCTGCATAGATAAGAAGGATCAAACTCGATTTTAAAAGATCACGATACGTGATTCTAAAACCTGCGACAACCAGAAGATAAAGATTACCCAGTAAGAATAAACCATGATTGCCAAAATAGTGAATATATCGAAAATGGGGGAAAGTGTAGTTGAGATCTGCAACGATTAAACTGATCAAAGCACCAGTAATGGCCCACGGGAAGATAACCTTAAAGACTTTTTCCGATTTAAAGAACAAGGTATATGCAGTCACATACATACTGATCGCACAGACACCAAAAGGTAAGAGTGAGGTCTGAAAACCACCTCGTGAAAGTGACCACGCATAAAACGTCCATTCCATCGCAATCATTAATATCGCAACACCACGTCTTAAGTAAAGATCGAGCTTCGGTGATATTCTTTTTTGAACGATCACCATCAACACAAACAGTGTCATGAAAAAGAGGATTGCTAATCCATGGGCCAGTCCAAACCATTCAAAGCCTAAAAATTGTTCAGAAAACATCGTATCCCTCACCATCTATAATTTTATTATAGAAGAAAACCACGCAATTTGTATCGCATGGTTTCATTTTAATCAAGGATTTTTTTACCTTCTGCTTTCGCGATTTGTTTCACATCTTTATCTCCACGTCCTGATAGGTTAATCACGATAATGTCATCTTTTCTCATCATCTTGGCACGTTTGATCCCTTCAGCAACTGCATGTGAAGATTCTATCGCAGGAATAATACCTTCCATCAGTGATAGATAATGAAATGCATCAATCGCTTCTTGGTCGGTTGCTGAGGTATAGGTGACACGTCCAATCTCTTCGAGATAGGCATGCTCAGGACCAACACCAGGATAATCAAGACCCGCAGAGATCGAATAGACGGGTGAAATATCACCATTATCTTCAAGTAAGACTTTTGTCATCATACCATGTATGACACCCTCTTGACCTAAGGTCATGGTTGCTGCGTGATCTTTGGTGTGAAGTCCCCGTCCTGCAGCTTCAACGCCGACTAACTGAACAGTAGGTTCATCTAAGAAATCTGCAAATGCACCAATGGCATTCGATCCTCCACCCACACACGCGATCACCATATCAGGAAGTCTTCCTTCTTTTTCAAACATCTGGTTTCTGATTTCTTTGCTGATCACCGATTGAAAATCCTTAACCATGCTTGGATAAGGGTGTGGACCGACTGCTGAACCAATCAAATAGAAGGTTGTATCGAGTTCATGTGCCCATGTCATCAGTGCACTATCAACGGCTTCTTTAAGCGTTTTCAAGCCAAATTCAACTGAAACGACCTTCGCACCTAATAATTCCATGCGATAGACATTTAAGGCTTGTTTTTCGATATCAACAGCCCCCATGTGAATCTCACATTCCATCTTGAGTAGCGCTGCAGCGGTTGCCGTAGCAACCCCATGTTGTCCTGCACCGGTTTCAGCAATGAGCTTTGTTTTACCCATACGTTTGGCTAATAGTGCTTGACCTAACACATTATTGATCTTATGAGCACCGGTATGGTTCAGATCTTCACGCTTCAAATACACCTTTGCACCACCTAAATCCTCGGTCATATTCTTAGCAAAATAGAGCATCGAAGGACGGTTTGCATAGGTCTTCAGTAAATGATGAAACTCCTCTAAAAACAAAGGATCTTGCTTATATCGATCATAAGCTTCTTCAACTTCTTTGACCGCCTTTAAGATCGGTCCTGGGACAAATTGTCCACCAAACTTGCCAAACTCCATAATCTCTCTCCTTTTTGTCTTTGTGGGATTCGCGAGTAACAAAAAAAGCGATTCATCGTTGGGACGAATCGCTCGTGGTGCCACCCAAATTCAAGAAATGTTTATTTCTTCTTTATCGAATACGCCATCATGGAAGACGTTAATATTCTTGTCCGATAACGGGAACTCCCGGCTCAGGCTACTTATTTCACCCTGCTTCTCATGAGGCCATTCATCCAAAAGAGTCACTACCTGTCTTTCACCACCACAGGCTCGCTAGAATGATCTTTGATTGGACTACTCTTCTCAATCAACGAATTTACTTATCATTATACACATCAACATTCGATGAATCAAGTATGAACGAACATTTCACATGGTTTAGCATGTGCGTTTGTATTGTTTTTTGATATAACCAATAAAATGAAGGGATCCTGTGATGATTAATACCGTATGTTCTGGCATATCTTTTTTGAGCTTTTCAATCGCATTCATCGGGTTTTGAATGAAAGGGTAGTCTTTCGCGATCTCGGATAAGTCTTGAAAACGTGGATCAGGGAAGGTCGTGATGACAATCTTCTCGCTAAAGGTTTTTACGATATCAAGCATACCTTTAATATCTTTATCCCCTAATGCTGAAAATAATACCCAAATCGGATGATCTTTAAAGGTGGTTTTTGCAACATCCTTGAGGGCATCCATCGCGTGTGTATTATGTGCACCATCAATGAAAACATGATAATCAATCTCTTCTAAGCGTCCACTCCAAAGCGTTTTCTTTAATCCCTGCTGAATCTGTGCAACTGAAATATCTGGAAATAATGACTTAATACCTTCAATCGCGAGCATCGAGTTAAGAATTTGATAGGAACCTTTTAGAGAAACACGGTATGTTTCATTTTTATAGATGTAGACTAATGGATCATCAGAGATGACGTGAGCTTGATCAGGTGTTAAGAAGGTGACATCAACACCTCGTGCATCACAATACCCTTTAAAATAGCCATGAAGATGTTGATCAACGGCTGTGATTAAATGATTACCTGGTTTTAAAATACCGAGTTTATTAAATGAGATCGATTCTAAGGTGTTACCAAGCTGTTTCATGTGGTCAAATCCAATGGAAGCGATGATGGATAAATCGTAATTCAATACATTGGTCGCATCCAAAAGACCACCTAAACCAACTTCCATCACCATGACATCCACTGCTTCATTCTGATAATGGATCATACTCATCAACAGATCGGAAGAGCGTCGTGTAGGGAAAGAGTGTAGATCTCGGTGGGCG